>JALOBK010000010.1 GCA_023228325.1 bacterium | reverse complement strand
AATTAATTGCTCCTGTGAAAGAGTTGAAAGGAAAGATTGATTTAGATACCAAAGCAATTAATAGACTTGATGAATTGAATAAAAAAGCAAAATCCCTTGAGGGAAAGTGGCTTGGTGGTATCCGCAAATACCCCATTTATCAACAAGCATTGGATCCCGCAACTAGACTTATGAGTATTGAGTATGATTTCAAGAAAGGAAAAATGAGCAAGACTGAGTATACTGCTAGAATGGGAAATCTTATTAAAGAATACAAAAAACGTGGGCATATAACAAATAAGGATATTGCTGATTTTGTTAAATCTAAAATCGAATCCAAAAAACAAGAATTAATTGCTCCTGTGAAAGAGTTGAAAGGAAAGATTAGATCTGATTCAATGGCAATAGAAAATATTTCAAATCTAAAAAACCAAATTGAATCTGATAAAAAATTTGGACACTCATTCAGAAATTCTGGAAGATTGTATGAAATATCAATCAACTCTCGAAAATTTTTAGAATTAGAATCCATGTATAAAGAAGGAAAAATATCGAAACCAGAATATGTTTCTAGAATGGCATTGGCATTAAAGAAAATAAGAGATAATAAATTAGCTACAGATGATGAAATAAAAGAATTTATAAAACAGAAGTTACCCATAGTTGCTGAGATATCAAATAGAGCAGATACATTTACAAAAAGAGCAAAGGAAAATTTATCTAGTATTTTTAAAGAAATGGAAGAAGCTAAATATAAGAGTGGAGAAAAAATAAAAGAAGCAGTTTCTAATACGGTAACAGCAATTAAAGCACAATCAACAACAATTATGAATCAAATAAAAAGTTCTAACTCAACTGTTGTTTCTAATAATTCTGGAGATCAAGGTTCACAGATGGGCGATTTGATAAATGAATATAATAAAGTCCAAGGATATGTAATGCAGGGGGAAATATAATATGCCAGGAGGATTTAGTTTTTGGGAAAATTTACAGCATATAGGAAATGAATTAGGTATCAATGGGCAGAGCATACAAAATTTTATTAATAATTTAGATTTAGGTGTACAGGTAAATCTAAATGAATTAGAATATTCTAAAGGTGAACCATATAGACAATTGCCAGATAGAATAGGATTCCCACCTGAAGATTTAGTAATGTCCGGATGTGGCGTCGATAAACCGCCAGAGGATACAAGACAATTTTTATTGAGGATGGATCTTTATCCAAGATTACAAACCATCGATTTCGGGCCGCATATTTTTTATTCAAAACCAGCTTTAAGTGAATATAAAAATACTTTAAGATCTCTTGGTATGGAAATGGTAAGAAATAAACTATCATTATATATTTTATCGGAGGGAGCAATATCAGATGGAGTTTCTAGTTCATATGGCCCATCTTTTATGGGATCTGCTTTTAATCTATTTAGTTCTGTGATGCCAGTGGAATTAATATCATTATCAAGAGCAAATCCGGCAGTTCAAGATTTTGTTCAACAACTAGGAAATATGTCAGAAGTCAAAGGATTGGAACAGCACGCAAAAGATATTCTTGGACAAGATCTATATAAAAGTGTTTCAAATATAACAAAATCATATGGTGGGTTGGGATCACTTGCTGCTAATTTGGCCAAGGGTAAAAGAATAGATCTTCCAAATATATGGCAAGGATCAAGCTCAAGATTATCATATTCTGCCACGATACGATTATATAATATTAATCCATATGATTATGCTATGTATAAACACAGAATAGTTAATCCAATAATAGCACTCATGGCGCTATGCACTCCAAAATCTGCTGATGGAATATTATATGATAGGCCGTATATAGTCAGAGTTGATTGTCCAGGATTATTTAAAATAAAAGAAGCTGCTATAACGGATATTTCTGTTGTTAAAGGTGGGGATGCTAATGATATTTCTTTTAAACAGCACCCAAATATGGTTGATGTTAGAATTAGTTTTGAGTCTATATATCCAGCTATGATTATGTTGGAACAAGAAAATGCACCATATCAAGGAAATCCAACAACACTTCAGCAATTTAAAGATAGATTAAATGCTGATTCTTCTCCAAATAAATTAATAAATGAATTTGCTGGCCCACCAACATTGAATGAATATTTGGAAAATATGTTAGATGATAGAGAACTTTTGGCCCCAGGAACTAATTGGGCTCCTGGACAATATGAAAATTATTTAAATCACCAAGATATATTAGATTTAGAAAGTGGAGGAGATAGAGTTCCTGGATCACAGAAAGATATATTTGATAATTTAAAAAACAGAGGAGGATGATTATTATTAAAAAGATGAACAAAAATAAAGTGTTAAGATATAAGGAGGAAGGATTGTGATCAAATATCTAAATTTAGCAGACTACCGTTTTAAAAAGATACAAGATTCTGCGTTTGGTCCTGGTAGTGGCTGGTTAGAAATTTATAATAAATCTAATTCACAATTACTATTTAAATCCAACAAAATTGTATATGATGGTAGAGAAATTTTTGCCCAGCGTGTATTTGGAGAAGATAGAGTTTTAGGTAGCGGAGATAAAGATCTATTCCTTAGATATATGTCCGTTGGAACCGGTGGAACAGATCCCGGCGATCCTAACCTTCCTTTAGATCCAGATCTTGAAGATCATGGTTTAAATACAGAAATTGTTATTGATGTGACTGACCCAGACTGCACTCCGGACGGAAGAAAGAAAAAATTCTTAAGTGTTGAATATCTACAAGATATGAACAATAACAACAGAAATCTTATTGCTAAGGCAACAATGGTTATTGGAAGAACACAATGCAATGGTTTAAGTTTAAATGAAGCAGGATTATGGTTTACAGATAATGCAACACCAGCCTTAGCAACTAGATTTGTTTTAGCATCTAGAATTACCTTCCCAAGTATCACAAAAAATGATACATTGGAATTAGTTTTAGCATGGTATTATTTCATGTAAGATGGAAATAAAATTAGGAGGAAAATAATATGTCAATTCCTATTAGCCCAGGCGCATATTCAAGTTTTACAGATTTAACAGCATATGTGCAAAATGTTCCCGTTTCTATTGGATTCATTGCATTCCTTGCAGATAAAGGTCCAGATAATGAAGTGGTATTCTGTGTTGATAAAGAAAGTCTTGTTTCAACATATGGTAATCCAAATTATTTTAAATATGGTCCGGTTTATGGCCAGGGGATGTTGAATGCAGAAAAGAATGTAACAAGCTCAGGTGCATTATATTGTATGAGAGTGTTACCAACGGATGCACAGGTTGCTAACTTAGCAGTGCAAATTCAGAAACCTACTGGTGGAGCTTTAACAACCATTTTCACTCAGGATATTTTCACTGATAGAAAATTGGCAGCTTCTCAATTTTTTGGGAAAGCCGAACCTCCGGCATTAGATTATTGGCATCCGGCTATGCTTTTTGAAGCCACTGGAAGAGGTGTCTATTACAACCGACTCAAATTCAGATTGACAAAAGTCATGAATAAAGAAGAAACTTTCATTCTTGATATCTATTATGAAAAGGATGATGGATCTCTTCTTTTAGTTGAATATTGGGAAGTTTCATTTAAAGATGGAATTGTTGATGATTTTGGTCAGAGTATTTTTATTGAAGACGTCCTTGAAAGAAATAGTAAATATGTCAGATGCTATATCAGTGATAGAAAAACATATGATCAGCTTGTAGCCGAAGTTGAAAATGAATTAGGTGCAGCTGTCATTAGTGTCATTGATATGGTTTATGAAGCCCCTATTGCTCCTTTAGCTGGTGACACATATTTTGTTAGGCGTGGTGGCAGGGGAACATTTGCTGGTTTAGACGGCAATTATGTTGTGTGGAATGCTGTTGGTTTAACTTGGGTTGCAACTCCAGCTCTTGATGGTGATATTATTAAGAGTGTGGTCGAGAATAAATTATATGCTCATTATGGTGACGGAATTGTTGATCCTTATAACCCGTTGATTCATGATATTATTTTTAAGTTTGGTGCCGAAGTGTATGCTGGCGGTGGAGACTTGACGATGAAAGAATTAGGGTCAGGATCGGACGGATCATTATGGGATGTCAATGGGAAATTGGATGGAACTATTGCAACACAGTTCTTATCAAAAGCATATGTTGGTGATCTGGATGACAGTGTTTATGATATTGACAACGTGCTGTTTGATTTGGTGTTCGATGCCAACTATCCAACGGCAGTTAAAGATAATATCAATTATCTTGCATCAATTCTTAGAAAAGATTGTATAGCTCTGCTCGATAATGGTGATAGTACAACTCCAGAAACAGCTATAGCTGCAAGATACCAGAATCATCCATATAATAATGCATATACATCGTTATGGACAAACTATACAAAAGTTTATGATAATAACAGTGGAAGATATATTTGGGTTTCTCCAACTTATCACCTGAGTTATATTATTCCTCAGAGCGATGAAGAAACTTTTATTTGGTTTGCATTTGCAGGTCTCAATAGAGGTGTGTGTGAACTTGTTAAGGATTTGAGATTCAATCCTAAACAGGCACAGAGAGATAATTTGTATTTATCACAGCTGAATTATATCGTTAGGCTTGAGGGATTCCCTGTTTTCTGGCAGCAATTATCATCGCAGAGCAAGCCAAGTGCAATGCAGGATATTAACATTGTCCGCGTTGTTCTGTATATTGATAGGGCTCTTAGAAAATTCTGCAGAAATTTCATTTATGAGCAGAATGATGAAGAAACTTGGTCTATGGTTGAAAGTGCAGCTGCTGGTTTCTTGGAAACTGTTAAGAAACAGCGCGGGTTGTATAGCTATTCCGTGAGAGCTGGTGCAACCGATGAAGAAAGAAAGAGAAAGATTTTCAACGTTGATATAATCCTGGAACCAACCAGAACAACTGAGAAAATTTTCTTGAGACATTATATCCAGTAATTTTTTTGGGATAAAGAGAAGGGGATATTAATTTATCCCCTTCTCCATAATTGAAGGAGAAAATAATGAAACACACTTTGAATAAATCAGATGCTAAGTTTCTTGCAGATAGCATTCGTTTTGATTTATTAAAGAAACACATTGGATTAATGGAATGTGCTCAAATCAAAACACTGCTCGAAATGAAAGATGTTTCTGTTGTGAATAAATATATTTTAAGAGAAGCTGGTGAAACTGCAATATTTAGTGGCGGATTTGTTATCTTTGGCCTTATAAAAACGGTTCTTGAAGCTGCACTTATGGTATTAGTTGGAAACACAGTGTTAAAGGGTGCAAAATTAGCAACTGGAAAAGATACAACTGCTGGGAAGATTAGCAAAAATTCTGAGAAAGTGGAAAAAATTGCTCGTGAATCCGAAAGCATGAAAAGTGAATTGCAAAAATATAAGGTCGAATTAACATCACTTAAAGATAAATTAAAAGTTGAAGCTCCTAAAGATAGAGCGGTTTATTTAAATCAATTAAAAGAAATTGCTGTGAAAGTAATTAGAAAATATAGAGATGCTATTGCTCTTCAATATCAAGGTTTATACTTGACAAAAGGAAAAGATAGTGTCATGGCTCCTGGATCTTTTTCTAAATCATCCAGAATATTAGCAAACGTTACAATAGTTTTATGTCTTTTTGCTTTAACAAAAGCCGGATTAGTTTTGGCCAAGGTAGTTTCATCATTGGCAAAAAGAGTTGTTAATTTTATGAGTGGGATGAGCAAAAAGAAAGAAAGTGAAGTTAAAGGATTTGTTAAAAGTGTTGATTCGGCAAGTAAAAGTATCTTGAGAAAAAAATCGGTATCTAAGAAATAAAATATCACCAGGAGGTTAGACATAATGAAGTTAAATTTCACTAAAAATGAAATAAATTTTTTAGCAGAATCAATCAAATATTGTACTGTTAAAGATAATATTGGTCTGTTAGAATCCAATCAATTAGTTTCTATTTTAAATTGCAAAAATATAAATATTGTGAAAAAATTTATTACTGAGCAGGAAACCCAGCTTGATAGAGGAATGAAAAATCTAATATCAGGGAAAGAGATGTTACATGCAAATAAAAAGGAAATTGGTAGATTTTTTAAAATGACTTATGACGAACTTTGGGCATATTCAAGTTCATTATTTTCTGAACTGCTTGCAAATCTTAGAAAAAAAGATATAGATCATAATAAATTGGTGAAAGAATATGAAAAAAAAGTAACCAAGGTGGCGGCTGGGAGTGGACTGAAACAATCTGCAGAATTATCCGATAAATATAAAGATAGGTTAGAGAAACTTTTTAATTCTGGAAAAGAATTTATGAAAGAAAATAAAGATAAAGCAATGTCAGCATTGAAGGATTTGGAATTTGGTGAATTTTTTAATCATATGAAAAGTTTGATAACATCAATAAGAAATACTATAGCACAATATATTTATATTCAACTTGGATATGAGAAAGCTGATTTAGCATTAATAAAACGAGCAGCCGACAAAGAAATTAAAGATATCGCGGCTGGGCATACAACTATCGTGACTCAAAGAGAACTTGTTAATAGCGATGCCGGAAAAAAAATAGCAGACTATATTACCAATTTTAATAATTCATCAATAATGGCTGCAAATGCATTGATTACTGCAATGGCAATTTTGACCACAATTGGTTTGGGCATTCTGGGAAAAATGTTATTTCCCGTTATAAGAAATCTTATTGCAAAAATAAAACAAATGTTTGAAAAAGGTAAAAAAGGTAAAAAAGTTGATTCATCTGCTATAAAAGCATCAATCGGAGTTATAAAGAAAATTGCAGATAAATCAGAAAAGAAACATTTGAAGAAAAGAGTTACAAATCTTGGAAATAAAAAGAAATAAAAAAATATTATTTGGAGGTTAAACATAATGAATTTAAATTTCACTAAAGATGAAATAAACTTTTTAGCAGAATCTATTAAGTATGATCTGCTGTTATCGAATTTACATATATTAGAAAATAAAAAAATGTTAACTCTTATGAAGTATGATAACCTCCTATTAGTTAAGAAATATTTACGGGAAGCAGCAAATGAAAAAGATATTAAGGATCAAGAAAGAATAAAAGAAATAAAGAAAGAATATGTTAGTCTTGGATCTCAGTTGAAAACAGCAGGATCTGCAGTTGGTGATCAATTATCATATATGCTCCAAGCTAATACCGTGAGGTCTGCAATGGTAGCAGGATCGGAATATTTGGGAGCAATACTAACAGCAAGTAGGGTGTCACTAATAAATTATGCCGTTAAAATTGGAATATCTGCGAGTGTTGCTGGAGCAGTTCATACAATTGCAGCTGCAATAATTTCATTAATTGTGACATCTATTATTGCCATGGTTGCAACTTCACTCTTTAAAATTGCTTGGAATATTGGAAAAGCAATTCTTAGAGGAATTGTAAATTTGGTGAAAAGCTTTATAAATAAATTTAAAAGTAAGAAACCAGAAGAAGCTAAAAAAGAAGTTAAAGATGCAATGAAAAGATCTAAAGTTGCATTGGGAGCCTCCAAAAAATTAATTAAAATGGTTCCTGGTAAAAGAGGAGAGGGCTTGCTGTTAAGAATAAATAAATTAGATGAAAGACTTTCGAGGTAAATGATGGATATTAAAATTGAATATATGATAGAGGCTTATAACTTAAAGTTTGAAAAGATATGCACTTATTGTGAGACACTTCAAATTGTTAAACCAGTTATAGAAAAATTTGCCCAGAAAATATTAACAACAATTTTAATGTCTTTAAGTGTAGTGTTTTCTATTGTTTGGGTTGGTAATAAAGCAACTGATAAAATAGTGGATGAGCTAAAACGAGGGAGAGAAAATTTAAAAGATAGTGCAAAAGAAACAGGTGATAAAATTAAACAATTTTCTAATGATATATCTAATACAGCCAAAGATCTTAAATCCAAAGAGGGACAGATCTGGTTGATTGATAAAATTAGAATTATGGTCAG
>JALOBK010000009.1 GCA_023228325.1 bacterium | reverse complement strand
TAGAGAACAATACTAAATTTGACACTGAAATATTGCAACCAATTATAGATAAAGTTGAGACTAAAATAACTAAAGAAACTTTGTTTGGGTTTAACTCTTTGTCTAAATTCAATGAATATGTGTCCAATCTTATAATGGAAGATAATTATCCCAATATATTAAAAACATCTCCGTTCAATATGGTATATGCCCCAGATGAAGAATTACTATTCTACTGTCTACAATACACTAGGGGTCTTATAAAATCAAAAGGAATTTTAGACAAATCATTATGTGCTCAACCAATTATAATTGGAGAAAAATATAAAAATATTAAATTTATAAGCAGAGAAATTTCTATATTGTTTTTGAGTTTTATAGAAAGTATAATGGATCCTAATTTTAAAGAAGATGTTATGCTCATGCTATCATATAAAGTTTATATGGCACCATATTTTCAGTATGTATTTCTCATTGATGAAAACAAATTAAATGAAGATCTGAAAAATATTTACAACGAACTAAAAATATGGAAAGTTGAATGGAATAAGATGTGGGATACAATTAAAGGAATGAAGATAAAAATAGATGCTAATAAAGATTCATTGACTGACGATATTAAAATAAAAAACATGTTGAGTGGAATGTGTAAAAATAATGGTTTTAATTTGATTGATTATGATAAAAATTTAAACTTTATTGTCAATGTTAAAAATTTTGAAATAAATTTAAAAAATAATTCAGAAGTGATGATGGATAAAGATATTTCAGAATTTCTATCAATAAATAATAACGAACGATTTAAAGAAGTAATAAAGGATATGATTGAAAATAAATTAAATGTGAATGATTCTTTAAAAAATAAAAAAATAACCATTGATGAGTTGGGATTGTTTAGCACTCAGTCTTTAAAGTATTTATACTTATTTGATAAAGATAATTATAAAAAATGGACGAGTGATTTATATTTTGTGAAAACCAAATTAAAAGATTTGGATGAATTATCTTTTTCTGATATATTAACAAAGTTTTTGCCATTTTTAAACTAGGAGGAAAGATGTCTCTTTGGGTTACAGATTTTGATGTTGAAGTTGAACCGAAGAATGAAAAGTTTGAAAACTATGAATCTGAAATAGATTATTATAAATCTATTTTCGACGACAGTAAAATGACTCAGGATGATTATAAATTGGATACTAATGGAATTTTATATCCAGGTTTGAGAAAAGAATCGTGGAGAGAAATTAAATTAGAATTGCCAATGTATAGCAAGGATAAAGTTCCTTTTCTTGCCAAGTTGAGTCTTTACATTTATTTAAAAGCACCATTGTATACCATCTTGTGCGACAATAAAGATGAGCTGTACGACAAACATAATATGGCCGTCAATGTTTGGCCGTATATTCACCAGAGGAAATTTCTGAGAAGACATCTGAGATTGGTGACTAAAAACAGTCCAACGGTTGATATGTTTAATTTTCCAACTGGTTATGTTAAGGATGATGATTGGGATCACTTACATTCTGAATCTTATATGTTTACGAAATCTAGATTAACATTTAAGGATTTTACCGTCCATAATTATGTTGGAAATTTATTCACTTGGGGAATCAGTTCTATGAAAATTGATTATCCTCTCTATAATTTGCTAATGACATATGAATTTATTTCCAGAAGTAAAAAACAAAAATATGTTAGGACATGTGCAATGGGTATTTTTGATTCCAGATTAACTAAGTGGATTAATGACGCAAACAGCGATACTCCAAATCTTTAATAGGCGGGTATTTTAAAATGGCAAGATTAGTGTATGCAGATCAACTACATTTTATAAGCAATATTCTTGGAACATTTCATCAATCAATGCTTGATTTTTTCTTAGATGTTTTTTATCCAAGATTTAAAATTGGAATTATGACAACTGCAGATAATACGATTTTTCAAATTACAAAATATTATGAAAATATGGGAAGAGAGATAACAGGCATTCCTCTTCCCTGTGTTTCATTAGATCCAACTGGGGATTTAGATAATGATGAGAGAACTAATTATTTATGGAGATATAGCAATTTTGGTGGTGGATTTGGTGGGCATTTATATGATCCGATATATGAAGATGAGTATGTTAAAATAACCCCGGTCTATAATAGATATAAAGGGACATACACAGTTTATATGTTTTTAAGTTCCATGGATGAAATGTTGGATATGAAATTAAAATTGATTCAATATTTTGGTGGAAAGGATAGATATTTTTCTCCGGACTATATACACTCATATTTACATATTCCTGCTCCAATTGTCGAATATAGATATGTTAATGACGTTTTAAATATTGATCAGCAATTGGCATGGAATACAAGTTTGCTTGAAAAAAGACTTTTCAGGGTTATAGCTAAAGATGTGTACGCACATCCAATTACACTCAACCCATTAATAAGAATGAGTGGAACTCCATCACCTAGTGCAAATAAGTTTGGAGATTCAAATAATATTCCAGACTATAGATTGGAAACCACATTTGAATATGAAATGGATTTGCCAGTTCATCTTGTGACAAGAGTAGATTATAAATTTGATTTTTCACAGTGTAGGTTTTGGGTTACAGGTCATAATGTTTATGATCCAAGGCAATATGAATATTTAATTGATCGTAGTCAAATGATATGTGACAAAAAAACATATAACAGAAAAGATGTTATGTTTTTGGAACCAGATACAGAAGAAGAAAATGTTGAAATTGATTTGAAATTGGAAATAACAGCAAATAGAATGGTGCAAGTTTTTGATGACGCAACTTTAATGTCACAGGATAAATATTCTGTATTAGGGAATGTATTAACTATAAATAAAGTTTTTGCAAATCATATTTATCATATTTTAATATGGGAGGAAGCGTGATGGGTATTAACACCGATACTTTATTATTTGAATATAGAGAAAATAGAGAAAAAATTAAATCTATGATTTTAGAATTAGAACAACATATAGAAGGCATAAAAACATTAATGCCAACCGATAGCAATGATTTTAGAAGAAATAAACATTTATTGGAAGGAACTTTAAGAACTATAACTGAATTTTATAAATTAATTTTTGATATGAGAAAAGAGATTGGTAAATTGGTAAAGGATGAAATATCAATTGTCGAAAAATTAGATAGTAAAGAAGAAGATGATGATGTGTTCAAAAGAATGTCTATTATTGATAAATTTCTTATTGAAACTGGTGTTACAATAAAAGATATAAATAAAGTTGTAAAGAATAAAAATGATAATACTTTTGTTTCTAATCAAGAGGAGGAAAATAAAGATGAGTGAAAAGTCCGTGTTAAAAAATGTTCAAGAAATGTATGATAATTTTATTGAAAAAGAGGTTGATGATCTAGTTACCGCAAATGATCAAAAACAAACAATCCCAACGGGGATTCAACTACTAGATTTATTTCTTGGTGGTGGTATGGTTGTTGGTGGTTTAAGTTGTGTTGCTGGTAGACCAGGGTGTGGGAAAACAACGCTAGCTGGAAATGTAATCGGTAATGCTCAAAAGGTATATGAAGGGAAGGTTCTTGGATTATATCTGGATTCCGAAAATGCAATGTCAACTTTTAGATTAGCTCAATTGGGAGTTGTTAATCCAAAAATAAAAGTTAGAGAAGCTAAAACAGTAGAACAGGTTTTTAAGATAATTGATACCACGTGTAGATTCCTCGATGAAAATAAAGATAAATTTAATGATTTCAAAACTGTAATAATCTGGGACTCAATTGCAAATACTAAGACAGAAAAAGATTCCGAAAGTGATAATATTAATGACACTATTGGTTTGAGAGCCAGACTATTATCTGCATTGTTGCCAAAATATCTTGATAAACTAGAAAAATATAATATCAGTTTAATTGCAATAAATCAATTTAGAGATAAAATTCAAATGGGTTTATTTAAACAGCCATCAGATCTTAGATATTTATCTGGAGAAAAAATGCTTCCGGGCGGGAATGCGCTTCAATATAATATTTCTCAGTTAATTGAATTAAGAGAATCGGCTATACTGGAAGAAAAGCAATATGGATTTAATGGAATTGTTGTTAGGGCAAAATGTATTAAGAGCAGATTATTTGCTCCAAATATTGAATTTGAAATGATTCTCGATTATAATAGTGGGTTTGATAATTTTTGGACAAATTATAATTTATTGAGAGCCGAAAAAAGAATGACATCGGGAAGATGGAGTAAACTGACTAATCAACCAGAAGCCACTTGGAACGGAACACGTGGTGCGTATTTAAAATATATTGAGGATGCTGAATTCAAAAAAATGTGGGATAAAGAAGTGTCAGATATTATTTCGGAGTTATCAACTAGATATAGACCTCTTCCTGGAGAAGTTAATAAAAATATGAATATAGTGGAAGAAAATATTGATAGTGGCAATGATGTTGTTGATTTGAACTGAAATTTTGAAACTTAACGAACAAAATAAAACAACGTGCCGCTTGGAGGTTGTGCGATGAAAAAGTTTTCTAATACACAACTATCTATTATAACAGAACAGATCTGGAGAAATATAGATAGGATTTTTTCCAATGATGTTAAAAAATTTTTAGAGTCAATGAGTAAATCCGATAGAGTGGATTATTATTTGTGTAAAAGGCAAATAGTACATTCACTCTTGAATTGGTGGAAACAAGAAGGATATAAACCGTTATGTTTTCAACCAGATAAAGCAATATATAGAACAAAAGAACAAGTATATAGTGGATTTTTAGAAAATGTAGATAATAATAAAAATTATAAAGAAAAATTGTTAGAGTGTGCATTATTGAACATGTTAGTTGTACCTAACATTTTACAGTTGACAGAGAATAGCACTGTTAAAAATAGATATAAAAAATCAGAATTACATATTAAATTTATTCGTGCTACCATCAAAGATTGTGTGAATGGTGCACTAAAATACAGCGACATTAATAAATAATGGGAAACAATATAACTAGAATTTTAGATTATGTGAATGGCAAAAGAACAGATAACGATTTTCCGATTATAAATGATAAAAAAATAGATAAAATAATAAACAACAATATAGAAAAAATTATTATAAATGATACTGAACAACTACCTGTAAAAAATAAGGAAGATATAGTTACATTAAATGCCAGATCTAAAATATTTTCTAGTCTAGAATATGAATTAAAAGAATTTGATGTAAACTCAAATACTATTAGAAAAATAATTAAGAATTATGTTGCAGAATATTTTAAATTAAATAAAACAAAATTTAATTATAAAGATATTTCTTTTGAAGATTATGGAATATTAGATGATATATTTTTTCATATATTTTTGGTTTTAAATCAAAAGGATGTGGATTATAATATTTTAAAGGATGTATTTACCAGATTAATAATTTCTGAGATATATTTAGAAAAACAGAGAATAATTTTATTTTCTATTTTGGATAGTAAAATATATTCATTTGATACTGTAATTGAAAAAGATGCTATAAATATTTTCCGGAGGTAATAAGGTATGTTAATGGAATCAAAAGTTGAGTTGAATGCCGATACTATACAGGCAATGTCTGTTTTCACTTTTCCATTTATATATTGGCAAGATATTGATCAAAATATAATTAGTTTTTCGGCAACATATACTGAATTTTTAACTGCGTTATATGGTGCAAATAAATTCAAAAGTATATTTGTTAAAAAAGGTAAGAAAATATTTAATACAAATGCCATAGAAGTTGATCAAGGTTTTTTTTCAATTACTAAAGCATCCGCCGGAAAAGGTGAAGGTGGAGATGGAAAGTACAAAGGTGATAACAGAAAAGAACATGAGAAAGATGATGGAAGTAAAAATAAAATTGAAGTAGATGCTGTCTCAGTTGATAATCTAATAAAGCCAATTATGTTACAAATAAATGTTGGATCTTTAAAAGAGAATTTCATAATGACTATTCAAGCGTTGTCAAATAAATTGAAGTTTGATTTTACTGACACTCTCATAAGAGATGTGAATATAAGTGGTCCTGGAATTTTAAATTATTTATCTAGAAATATCATATCCTTTATCAGAAAGGGTATGAATATTAGTATAAATCAGGTTTTAAAAGGATATCCTCAAGTTTTTGATAAATCAATTGGGACTGAATTATTTTCTAGAAGTTCATTTGGAAAAACTCTCCCGGATATCATGAGAACTGCATATTGCCTGATTGATATTTCACAGTTGCCATCTGAATATAGGGATAAAGTTTTTGATAGAGACACTCTTGTTAATCTGACAAAACTTGGTTGGGCTGGATTTATATTTTATATTCCAGAAAAATCTAGATTGATTTTTATAACCAGAAGAATGACATATGAGCACATCAGCGGTGGAATCACAAGTGCAGTCTCATCCCTAGATTTTGATGTTAGATTTGTCAATTTGAGTATGTTGAAAGCGTTTAATACACTAGCAGATAAAACACAATTTTTCACAAAAGATCAGCTTGATAAAATAATGTCCGAAGTCCCAACTCTTGGTCTTGTTAAAGGATTATCTATAGCAAAGGGTTTGGTGAGCAAATAATGGATCCAAATATTGTTTGTAAGGGCACAACCCCAATGGGGGGACTGCCTTTTCAAAGAAACATATTTTATGATGATAAATCAGAAAAGAGATTTATAAACTCTGTAAAATCTATGGTACGTCATAGTGCTGAATATAAAGAATGGAAAAAGTTTTTAATTCAAGATAGAGGTTTAATAAAATGTCTTTTCACAAATGAAATAATTGATGAATGTACAATTGAATTTCATCATCACCCAATAAGCTTACAGAACATAACGGAAGCCGTTATAGACAAATATTTATCAGAAGAAAAACCATTTTCATCATTTGATATTGCAATTGATATTATGCTTCTTCATTTTAATATGAAAATAGGAATAATTCCAATGGTGGTCACTTTACATGAAAAATTTCACAACGGATATCTGAAGATACCTGTTGATTATGTTATCGGAGATTATAAGTGGTTTATGGAAAATTATACACTGAGAGAAGAAGCATTGGAAGTTGTCAATAAATATTTAATAGTAAAAGGGTCAACTCATATTGGATGGGACTATAATGGAGATAATAAATAATGCCAATTAGCAGAATAGATGTCGATAGCAAAAATAGATCACTGGATATTTTTGATATCACATATTTTAGAAATCAATATCAGATAACTGATAGTTTTTTTGACAGTGGAAGTGTTGTTATTGACAATCCATATATTGAATTATTAGCACAAAATTATGATTTTTTAAGACAAAATTCGGTATTAGTTGATTTAGATAGAAAATATATCTATAGACCAGATTATTTATCTTTCGATATTTATAAAACTGTTAATCTTTGGCATATGCTTTTATTTGTAAATAATTGTTTTTTTATTGAAGAATTTAAATTGGAAAAAGTATATATACCAACAATGGGAGCAGTCAAACAAGTTATGAGAAATTACATAAAGGACGACATAAATGTGGTGCAGGAGGAGTAATGGTTCAGAAGTTTTCACTTGTTAAATTGAAGAATTATTATGATGATGATTATAAAAGATTCTTATTAAGTAACGGGGATAAAGATAAAATTTTATTCAATATGTTGAAGAACACAAAAATAAGAATTTCAAATAAACTTCTTGATAAATTTGTAGATTATCTTATTCAAAATATAGAACAGATTTTTACTGTAAAATCTTTTCGTGGTAAAGGTCGTATTGTTTTAATTTCTGATAGTAGATATCCTCTTAGCTGTTATGTGGCAAAAAGTGGTGAAATATTAATTAATTTTACAAAAAGATTAACAGAATATTCTAAAGCTGAATTAATTTCTATTATATCGTATGGGTTAGTATACTGGGCATATTTTAATGTGCCAGCATTTAAAAATATAAATTTGTGGGTGGATTATCAAGTTTTAATTATACATAGTTTTATGATGAATATGTTTGGGAAATCATATGGAGTATTTAACGATTTGGATTTGGTGAATAACTCTATTTATTTATCAAGTATCCATACTGTCGTGAATCTTTGGGGTCAACCATTCAAGAAACATTATTCTTCTGTTATTTCAAACTATAAGTTGACATCACTGGAGAAATTTCCAGAACTGGTCAAGAGTTCTGTTGATTTGGACAGTTTGAATTTTGATACAATAAAGTGGATAGATTATCTTGATAAATTTGTTTATTTTGGAATTACCATGCAAGCGGTAACATCTAGAATCGCACATCATATGTCACTTGAAGCATTAGTTATGATGGAGTCTTTAGATAGATTTTTCCCATTGATATATGCCTCAATGATATCCGATGCATATGGAAATTTAAGCTATAATCTTCCATATGAAACTGCCATGCAGATGACACTGAAAATTACAAAATATTTGATTTCATCTTTAGAGGTGTAATTTATTTAATATGGAAAAAAAGACGTTTTTTGAATTAGGAACAAACGAAAGAAAATTATCATATGATAATTTTTATAGAGCCATAGTTATTGATGTTAAAGACAAAGAGAAGTTTGGCAGAGTCAAAGTGTTTATTCCAGATTTAATGAAAGAAGATAAATTTAAAAAAGATGAAGGTATGTGGGCATGGCCAGCAAACAATCCAGTTGGCGGAAGAAATAAAAGAGACAATGAAAAGATTTGGTGTCATCATTACGGGACGTGTTATATACCAGAAGATGGAAGTTTTGTTTGGATCTGGTTTGAATGTGATAATCCTAATAGACCGTATTATATGTGCGCCATGGATATTTCTCACAAACCGGTTCCACCAGAAAATCAGTTGGGTGGAAAATGGTGGAGCAAATGGACTATAATGCGAAGCCCTAGGGGAAGAGTTATTATAGTGAGTGATGATCCAGATGATGAAAGAGTTGAATTAACTGGAAAGAAAAGATTGTATGATCCAAAACAAGACGATGCTATTGGAAGTGTTTATACGATAGATAACAATCAGAGCGTTATATTGATGGACGAAAGAAATAGTAAAGAAAAAATTCTTATAAAAGATTATAAAGGAAATTTTATAAATCTTGTTCAGAAAGATGACACATTGCATGTTAAAATGAAAGGTGATTTAAAAATACAAATAGAAAAAGATTCCCATATCACGTTGGAAGGTGATGTAAATATACATGTAAAAGGAAATGTAAAATACAAAGTTGATGGTAATATAACAAAGGAAGTTTCTGGCAAAGAGACAAATAAATTAACAGGATCTTTAGAAATACAATCCGGTGATAAAATTGCAATGGATGGTTCTAATATATATTTAAATAGTGGAGAAGCAAATCCAGATTCTATAACAACAACTCCTGATTTGCCAGAAGGGGAAAGGGAATAATGTCAAAAGCAATTGCTAGAATAAATGATGAATTGGATAGTGGAACATCAACTAT
>JALOBK010000008.1 GCA_023228325.1 bacterium | reverse complement strand
TCTTAAAAATAAAATGTATAACGTAGAATTCATTGTTAAGGATTTAATAGATAATATCCCAGATTTAAAAGAAGATATTCTGAAGAATTTATTAAAGCAATATTCAATTGAAAAAATATTTACAGCATCAATAGATGCTAATAAAATCAGAGAAGGTGTTGCAGAAATAGAATATAAAATGAATAATATAAGTAAAATAACGTTGGATAAATATTTATCCTTCATGAGAAAGGAAGAGATATGCTAAAATTAAAAAAGATTTTTATAAAGAATTTCATGGGAATAAGTGAACAAACATTTGAAATTTATGATAATGGGCTATACATGATAGTTGGGCCAAATGGGAGCGGAAAAAGTACAAGACTGGAAGCTCTCATTTGGTGCATATTTGGAAAAACTGTTCGTGGTAATCTTACAAATTCTGATATAATAAATGAAAAAGCTGGAAGAAATTGTTTAGTAGAAGTTTATTTTGAATACATGAATAATTCCTGGTTTATTCGTAGAACCATCAAACATGATGAATTAAAAAATAGTCTAATGATTTTTAAGGATAATGTTGACTATACTAGAAAAAGTATCAGTGAGACAGAAGATTTGATATCCGAGATTTTCGGGGATTATGATATGTTTGTTTCTACAATATTTTTTCCTCAACAGTTTTCCAATACATTTTTGGATATGTCCGATAAAGAACAGAAAGATTTATTTGAAAAGATATTGAATTTTAATGAAATTAGAAATAATTGTGAATCATGTAAGAAAAAAATGGAAAAAACATCAGAAGAAAAAGAAGGGTGTGAGCAATCAATAAAAGATACAAAAATAATTTATGATATGACATTATCAAAATATGATGCACTGCTAAACCAAGTTGAAAATGAAATAAAGAACCAGGAAGAAATTAAAGATAATTCTAATTCTTTTTTGAAAACATTTGACATAAATGGAATAAAAGAAAAAATATTAAAAATTGAGAAAGAATTGGAAGAAACTCAAAATTCTAAAAACAATTCTGATAATAAAATTTTTAATATCGAAGAAGATTTTAAAAATAAAAAAAATAGAATAAATAATAAGGCTCTAAATATAAAGAGAATGATAGATAATAGAAAAAGTAAATTGAGCAATGAATTAATATCCGTTCAAAACAATTTGAATTCAAAAATAAATGATGAGATTTCAAGTAGTTCTAAAGATAAATACGATGATATTGACAAAATATCTAAAGATATAGAATTAATCTCAAAAAATATAAACAATCGTAAAATAGAAGAAACAAAATTTATATCTGATTTTGAAAAAGAAAATAATAAAGAAACGGTCAGAATTCAAATGGAAGAAATATATCCAAAAGATAAAGAATTCAATAATAATGATATGCGAATATTTGAAATAAATAAAAAAATAAAAGAGTACGAGGTTCTTAAAAGCAAGAAAAATTCTAAATGCCCGGTATGCCAGAGAAAAATGGATGATGGTGCAAGAGAGTGTTTAGATGAATGTATATCGGAATTTAATAAAGAATTAAAAAATTTGGAAAAACAAAATAAATTATTATTAAAAGAAGTAAAGGAACTCAATGAAAAAATCTTAAAATTAAATGAAAATAAAGAAAAAGAAATATTTAAGATAAAAACAAAATTTTACAATGATGCCGAAAAAGATAAAAATAAATACAATGAACTTAATAATTCTAGAGTTGAAATAAAGAAAAATTTAGAAAACATAAAAGAAAATATAAATAAAAAATACGAGAAAATTCTAAAAGATAAAGAAATAGAAATTTCTAATAGAAGAAATTTATTTGAGATTAGAATTGAAAATACAAGAAAAATATATAAAACTAAATTGGAGTTGATTGATTCCGAAAAAGAAAATATTTTAAAGAATCATAAAAAAATATCAAATACTCTCAGTGAAAAAATAGAATTATTAAAAGATGAGTTGAAAACTTTGAATATCAAAAAAGAAGAATATGTTGCGGTGGAAACCAAACTCAAAAATTCTTTATCGAGTATAGATAAATTAAAAAACGATATAAGTAAAATTAAAAATGAAAAATCTGAAGAGATATTAAAAATTACGAATAGAATTGTAGAGCTTGGAAAGAATTTGGAAAAAATGGAAACTGATTCTTCATATTATAAATTTTGGCTCGAAGCATTTTCTAGGCAGGGAATTGAAAATTTAATTATAGGACGCAGCATTCCATTTCTAAATAGTAGATTGCAATATTATTTGACAAAATTAAATTGTGGTTTTAACGTTATGCTTCAAAATACAGATTATACCCAGAAAGGTGAAGAACGTAATAAATTAAGTTGCAAGATATATCGTGATGGAGATAAGAATAAAGAAACAAAATTTGTTAAACTTAGTGGTGGGGAGAAAAGAATAATTGATATAGCGATGATGTTTTCGTTATATGATCTTGCATTATCAAGATCGAATCTAATTTCTAACGTAATATTTTTTGATGAGGTATTTGATAATCTCGATGATGATAATGGAACTAACGCAGTTAAATTAATGAAAGATTTCAGTGAAGAAAAATCTTGTTATTTAATAACACATAATACATTTTGGAAATCCCAAGATTATGATGAAATAATAGATGTTGATTAGGAGAAAGTGGAATGTATATTGATTCTTGGTTGCATGTAAATAAATCTGAGATCACTAGGGATGAATATAAATTTATTACCGATTCTTTAACTAGATTGGATTTTGAATTTGTAACATCCAAAGCAAAAACTGTTAAGTTATACGGTGAAACATCAAAAGAATTATTATTACCAAGAAATTTTATAGTTAAGCCGGATATTGAAAACAATTCAATTGATGGTGAAAATATTATTATGGGCGATACTGTTATTTTTAGAAATGAAATTCAAAAAAATGCGGTTGACTTTATAATCAAAAATAATTGTTGCATAATAAAATGTCCTCCAGGATTTGGAAAAACTGTTGTTGCTATTAAATCAATAAGTATGTTAAAGAAAAAGGCATTAATTTTTGTAGATCAATTATCATTGGCTGACCAGTGGATAGAAAGATTTATACAACATTCCGATTTAAAAGAAGATGACATTGGGATTCTTGATAAAAAAATGTGTCTTGATTTTCCAATTATAATTTCAACTGTTCAAAGTTTTTTGGCAAAAATAAGAAAAGATGAAAATAAATTTGATGAATTAATGAAAAATTCTAATTTTGGTGTAACATTTTTTGATGAAGTTCATTGTATAATAGGACCAGAAACATTCACCACTGTATGTGGGAAATGTTATTCGAAAAGATTAATAGGCATGAGTGCCACTCCATATAAAAATCTGTATAGAGAAATAGCAATTAAATCTTGGTTAAGCAACAATATATTTTCTCATGGTATATATGAGCTGAAACCAATTATAAAAGTTATAAAATTTAAATCAAAATTTGATAGTAATTATAGAAAATATATTATGTGGCGTGGTAGATTCGACAAGAGAAAATACTATAGACAATTATTAAAAAGAACCGATTATATAAATATGGTGACATCATTATTGAAAAATGCATATGATAAAAATAGAAAAATACTTGTATTATCTGGATTAAAAAATGAATATTTAAAAACAATAAGAACAATTCTAATTGAAAAATATGAGATTGATGAATCAGAAATAGGATTATTCATTTCCAAAGCAAGTAGGGATGAATTAAAGAAAAAAATAATACTTTCTAATTATACTATGTGCTATAAGGGAATAGATGAAAGTTCTATAGACACTCTATTATTTTTATCATCGGTGGTAAGTCCAACATATATCGAACAATCAATTGGAAGAATATTAAGAATAGATAAAAATAAACAAAGTCCGGTCGTTATAGATTTCTTGGATACTAACTTTCTAGAACTAGAAAATGAATGGAAACTACGGAATGAATTCTATAAATTCAATGGATTTGAGGTAGAATGCCCGTAGAAGGGAGGATTATTGAAAATTTTAATAGGAGGGCTTGGAACTTTAGGTTCTAATTTTTTATTTACACTTTTGAAGACAAATAACTTAATAGAAGATTGGGATCTCACTCTGGTTGATTACGATATCATAAGCGATGATGACTTAAAATACACATTGTATTCAAATATAAATAAATCAAAAATCGTGGAATGTGTTAGGTTAATTTATAAAATTCATAATAGAAAAATAAGTATTATTGATTTCTTTAATGGGAAATTAGAACATTATAAAAATGATAATAAATTTGATGTTGTTTTGGATTTTAGAGATGTAAATAGCGATATAGAAAATATAAGCTATAATCTTTATTATAAGTGCTTTCTCAATCATGATTACGGGATACTTTTAAATGATGTTGATTATTCCAAATTTAGGTATAACCCAAAAGAATATGATACGAAACCAGAATTACATTGCGCTGTAAAATTTTGCAAAAATCTGATAGATTTGATAGACGGGCGCAAGAAAATAAATTCATTTTTAATTGATTTTAAAGATATGTCTCATCATGATTTAATATGGGGGAAAAATGGAAAAATTATCGACATTGAATCACAACATAATGTATAATTACACGGATGAAATAGAGACACATACTATAATCCACGTTCCACCTTGGATGGATGAGATTTATGATCTTCTAGGAGTAGAGGAAAAAAGTTTAGTAAAGTGTGATGAAATTGTCACTTCCTTACCAAAAGAAGAAGTTAAAAAATTGTTAAGTGAAAAAACTAGCGGACAGTATATTGTCAGTGAGAAGGATAATCATCTGTATATTTTAAATATGTCTGCTTAATTTTAGGTGGAGGGTATGTTTGAGTATAGAAAAAATACCACTAGATTTGTCCGAAGATACGATTGTAACTTATAATGATAAAAGTTGTAAACTAAAGACCCTGAGTCAAACTGACACCTTTGCAGCTGGGTTATTAAATATTGGAAATTTTTATTTTTTGAAAGTCAATAAAAGCAGTAAAAGTCTGATAAACTTAATTGGTAAAAGTAAATTTATCACATTGAATACACGATCAAATTTATATGCTGGGTTGTGTATTTTTGAAAATGACTTAATATTTGAAAATTTAAAAAACTATATGGGATTTGGATTTATATTTACAAAAGATTTTTATGTGCCAAAACATGATTGGTTAAAATTGATAACAGGAATGCTCTTAAAAACAAAGGAAGGATTGTTGATTAAGGATTGGAGAGAAATATGTTCGTTGCAATTGAAAAAGTAAAATTTAAAGAATTGAATGATTATATTGAAAAAAATTCACATAGAGTTAATGTTAATGGAAATATAATTGATATCCATGGAGATTGGTTCATTTATTTTGTGAACACATCAACTGGTCTATATTATGTTGTTAACAGATATAATATTAGGCATGTGAGAATAGATACTCTAAGAAATATAGTTACTATAGAAAAAGGATATCATCCATCCACACATAAACTAAGCACAATAAAAAACCAAGTTCCAGTTTCTAGTCAGATTTGGATGTATAAAGATGATATTAATAAATTTGCGAATATGATTCTGTTTGATCTTTTGCTTTTTAGGCCGGAGACATCATGGGATCATCAAACTTATTATATTGAAGGAGATACAGCTACATTCTATTAAGGAGGGAGGTAAAATTTGAAATTACTAGATATAGAACGATATAGTGAAAAACTTACAGAAGTCACTTCTAGCAAAGTTTTAAAAACTCAAAATATGTTTCATTCACAAGGAATATTTTCCGAACAAATATTTGGTCCAATAAGAGATTATACTTGCCAGTGTAGAATAAAAAATACAACAGATGTCAATAAGGTATGCCCAATTTGTGGTGTTAAATATGCATCTAGTATTATTAGACGAAGATCCGTTGCAACAATAAAATTGCCTTGTAATGTTCTCCATCCAATGATTTATTTATCCATGAAACAAAAGACAGATAGATTTAATAAAATGATGGGAAGAATATTAACAGGATACACGTTTTACGAAATAGTTGATGGTAAATTTGTTGAAAAACCTTGTGATGAGGAAATGAAAATAGATGACTTATATAAATTAATAGAAGAAATGGCAAAAATATTTGTTCCTGAAATATATGAAGTCATGATGAATAAGTTTGGAAATATATTCACTAAAAATGTGTTGGTTATTCCACCAGATCTTAGACCAGTGGTAGTAACCAATAAAGAATTAGCAATGGATTCATTAAATTATATTTATCAGCATATCTTAATAAAGAAAGAGCAATACAATAAATTCATCCAACCAGAGAGTACAAAAATATTTAATTATGATTTCGTATTAGGGCTATGGTATGATGTTTACAGCGCATATGAGCATTGCGGAGAATATATAAACGGTGATAAAGATAAATTAATGAGGAATAATTTATTAGGGAAAAGAATAGATTTTTCCGGTAGATCGACGATTGTGGTTGACCCAACTCTCGGATTAGATCAGGCCGGGATTTCTGATAAATTATTGGTTCCATTATTTAAACCAGAATTAATAAATGCTTTATTGGAAAAAAGAATATGTGTAACATCTCAAGAGGCAAATGAACTATTAGAAAAACATATTTCAGATCAAACAAATTTACATGATTTTATTAAGAAAACATGTGATAATAAAATAATTATATTGAATAGACAACCAACATTGCATAGAATGGGAATGTTCGCATTTAAGGTAGTCACCAAAAATACTCTCGCAATACACATTAACCCATTAATATGTGCGCCGTACAACGCAGACTTCGACGGAGACCAAATGGCAGTCTATAGGCCACTCACAAATGATGCCACTGTAGAGTGCATTGATAAGATGCTTCCGTCTAAGAATTTATTAAGTGTTTCTGATACAAATTTTAATTTCTCACCGAGCCAATCTATGGTTTATGGTGTTTATATTCTGACACAGAGTGATAAAGAATATGACTTCAATGAAGAATGTGAACATGAAGGAATTAAAACAACCAAAGGGAGAGTTGAGTTCAATAAGATTTTTCCAAAAGATTATCCATTTATAAATGAAGCAATGGATAGGAAAAAAATAAAAAATATATTGTATGATTTGAGCATGAAATATGATTCTGAAACCGTTGCAGATATTTGTGGAAAAATAAAAGATATGGGGTTTGAATATAGTACTTATTATCCAGTAGATGTAAATTTAGATAATTTTGTTATTCCTGAAATTACAAATGAATTTAAAGAAAAAGAAATATTTAATAGTGATAATCCTAGCGTAAATATCGGAAATGAAGAGAGATATGTCAATTCTATTAAAGAAAAATTTAAATTATCAAAGCTAATCAAATCATCTGCAAGAGGAGATTGGTTACAAGCCAAACAAATATTCTGCTCAAGAGGGCATGTTTCAGATTATAAAGGAAACTTCATAAAAACACCAATTACCCATAGTTTAATTGATGGGTTAACATCCTATGAACATTTCTTGTCTTGTTATGGAACTCGCAAGGGTCTAATTGATACAGCAGAAAATACTGCTAAAGCCGGATACCTAACCAGACAATTAATTTATGCAATGTCAAGCATAGAACTTGATTATAATAACGAGGATTGTGGTTCAACCGAAGGTGTTCAAATAGTTATTACTCCAAAAATATTAAATCATTTATATGGCAGATATATTGTTGATGAAGACAAAAAATCAAGATTAGTTTGTAAAGATGATATTGGAAAAACTGTTATATTAAGATCCCCGATAAGATGCAAAGGAAAAGATATATGTAAGACATGCTATGGAAAATTGAGTGATATTGCTAGAAGCAGATACGTTGGATTTATATCTGCACAAGCAATAGGAGAAATTAACACACAGCATGTTTTGAGAACTTTCCATATATCTGGTGCAGCTATTGTAAAAGATGGGTCTAAAACACAAGAAGACATCGTTACAGACATGAAAAGAGTAAATGATGCGCTATCCGGAAAATGTGATGACTATAGAGAGATGCTTGAAATATTAATGAAAGTGTATGGGTCTTATTCCAATATTCAAATGATTCACGTTGAATTATTAATATCCCAGTTATTATGGTCATATGTTGATAATAAAATCACACAATGGAGAAAGTTAGAATCAAGCGTCGAGTATAAACCGGTTAGCAAGATAGTATGTATTGGATTGCAGTCACCACTGCTTGCATTTGCATTTAGTCCAGGTAGAACAAATTTCTATGAAATTTTAAGAAATCCAAATTACAATAATATCTTATTAAAATTTATGTTTAATCGTTTTGAAAATATAGATGGCAAAGGAGGAATATAAATGATTTATAATTTTAGAAATCCATCCTTCATAGATAAAGCCTTTGTCTATAAAGAAAAAGAAATTGAAAATATTGAAAAAACTATTGGACTTGTTGTAGAGAATCTGAGAACCATTCCAGGGATTATAGAAGCAAATATTGTCGAGGGTGAAGAATATAAACGAAAAGTCAAAGTAATTAAAGGCACATTAGAAAAGTGTACTAAAATTAATATTAAATTTAATAGCAGCTCAAATACAAAAGTTTTAAATTACGATATTGACGTCATATATCCAATCCCTGAAAAAACTACACTTGAATTTGTTATTAATGGCGTTTATAGACATCCGCTATTTCAGTTAATAGATACTGTGGTGATGTCAAAGGGTGTTATAAGAATTATAGGCACCATTTTAACTGTTCATTTTCATACCATAAAAGGATTTGCTGGTATATCAGATAAGAGTACACACATGGGAAATATGATGAGCTATTTTTACGATCTAGAATGGTTTCTAAATAAGTGCAATTATAAAATAGATAATATAATTTCCAAAACATCCGGGGTGACTCTTGGTGATAGATTAAAAATAGAAAAGATAAATCCTGATATCCCTGATTTCGATCAGATGATGGAAGGATTCTTATCACAGAAAATGAATAATAAAGTAAAGTTCAACACCAAAGAATTCTGGTATGATATGTCAAATTCTTACAAATACAAAAAATTTAATTTAATAGAATATTTTGATTGTGTGAAGAAATCAGATTTATTCATAGCCAAAAAAATGAAATGTGAAACTATAGCTCACGAATTATTTGAAAGATTTATAAATAAAGATAAATTTAATAATGAACGTGGTGATTTAAATCGCAAGGATATTATTTTATCCCAATATATATTGGGACCACTGTTTTCCGAGATTCTTTCATTCCTTTTATCTAAGAATTCATATAAGATTGATAAAACCAAAACTGTTAATATCACAAATTATTTATCTAGTAAGATGCCCGAAATGCAACATCTAGCTGATCATAGTGTGACTGTCATTCATAGTATAGGTGAATCATTGAAAACAACATACTCGGGTCCACAGGGACTCAGTAGGAAAGCAATGCCAACAGATTTAAGAAATATTCATGATAGTTATTATGGAAAGCTTGATTCGATTCTAACAGCAGATCGTCAACAATGTGGCATCATAAATTTTTTAACTTTAGATACTGATATGATTGAATAACAACACAAATATGGAATCATAGCTGTATACAAAAAAGGAGTAAATTGATATGGAAAATGAAAAATCAAATATAAATTTCATTTGTAAAATATGTGGAAGGGAGATGTCCATCAAGTGCATTGGTGGACATCTCACCAAAACACACAAAATCACCCTGGAGGATTATTATAATAAATTCTTTAGAAAGGATGAGAAAGAAGGAATTTGCAAGACTTGTGGTGGTAAAGTAAAATTCAGAAATCTTGCAGTTGGATATCCTGAATTTTGTTCTGTAAAATGTTCTAGCAATAATAAGGATACTATTGAAAAAAGAGAAAATTCTTGTTTAGAAAAATATGGAAATAAAAATGTAAATCGTTGCAAAGAAATTCGAGATAAAATAGAAAAAACATGCATGGATAGATATGGGTGTAAAACTAGTTTACAGAATGAAGAAGAAAAAGAAAGAATCAAGAAAATAAATCTTGAAAAATACGGGGTTGAAAATGTA
>JALOBK010000007.1:4228-11807 GCA_023228325.1 bacterium | reverse complement strand
TTTACCAAATTGATGTATCTCTTTTCACCACTGTGACTTTCATTTATATGCATCTCCGCGGCAAGACTCAAACTTGCGACCACTGGTTCCCAAAACCAGCATTCTATCAACTGAACTACGCGGAGTGAGTTACTTGAGATGCTGGGAGTGGGATTTAAACCCATGGTTGGCGTGTACCATTCGGGTGACTAGCCCGAATTCCAGAACATCTGGATTCTCCCAGCAATTTACTTAATTATTATTACCACATTCCTCTTCATATTCTGATTCTACAAATTTTACTTTAATATTCTTTTTATTTTTAGTTTGTTCGTAAAGGCTATTCACTTTTGAAGCATAACGTATAATTTGATCACTCCATCCACCAAGAATATATGTCCTTTCATAATTCTCTGGCATTATTGTATCTTCATATCCAGCAATCTGACATAAGAACACATTTACTTTTGAATTCACTTTATTTCTGTATGCATTGATTAATTTTGGAACATGAATATTTTTTACAGTACCTCTCCACAGATATGCTTCATATTCATCTGGATTAATTCCATATAATCCACCATGCCCCGCTTGCATATCAGAATAGATGAATATATTATCCCAATGTTCTTTTTTCTCAATAGCATTCTTTAGTGCAATCCAAACTCCATTCTCTGTTGCACTACCAATACTATCACCAATTTTATTAACATCCTTCAACTGATCAAACACAGATGATTTTTTTCTTATAGGTTTTAATGTTAATCTATCTCCAAATACTCCAACTATTCCTTCATCGGAGACCATGCCAGTTATCACACCCATAAGATTCCCAATGTGTCTGATTTGAGTTGTTCCATACATACTGATATTATTTTCTGCTGATCCGGAATTATCCACCAAAATTAAATTTTTTCCAGATAATTTTGGAAGATTTGGAAGTGACAACATTAGACATTCCTCAATGCCATCCAGTATAATAGGCGATGCGATGTTTTCAACCATCCTATATGCTGCATAATATCTGAATGGCATCTGCTTTCCTTCCGGTGCAGTTTCAATTAATTTATCTAACCATAATTTGTGTGATATGTTATTTTCAATTAAATTTTTTACATTTCTTAATAATGCCATGTGCCCCATAACATCTATACATTTTTCCCATGATCCACCAGAGGATCTGATAGATTCCCAAGTTTCTCTGTCATCAGTATTTAATTTCAATGTTCCGTTTAGAAGTTTGATTGTTTTATCGTTATATGCTCCACTCAATCGGATGACATCGATTGTCTTTACTTCTCTCGATTCCATTCTATATTTGGCTAAAGAATATTCGTTAGATGATTTAAGAAAATCACTCCAAGCTCTTTTGAGAGAATTTGGAATTGGTTTTCCATATTTTGATAATTGATATGCCAATCCAGTTGCTGGCTCATCTCCACGTTTAATAATTTCTTTAGCGTACTTTCTTATTAATTCAGATCCTTTAAGATCATTTCTGTTTGCTGCCATAACTAATATGACCTGTGGAGTGACTCTAATATAATCAATATTTCTTAATTCACTTGCAATTCTCAAAGTTTCTTCTGGATTATATGTTAAAGCTTCATCAATACATCTTTCCATTGTTTCTGCTGGTGATAAATTCTTAAAATCTGATTTATCAATTGGAGATAATACTTTAATTAATTCATCAAAATAATCAAATCTGGATTTATTAATTATTTTGCGTCTTTTTATCTTCTTCGATTTTTCATCGGATTTATAATATTGTGGTTCACCGAAGAAACATGATGCGGCAACAATCTTTAATCTTAATAAAGGATTGTTGATGTCAAAAGAATCACCATCCATGAAATTTTTATGTGTTGTTTTCATGAGTCTGTCTTCTTTTACTTCTTTTTTCTTGTTTAGATAACCCATTTCACACTTCTCCTTTTTTGAGAGAGATAAAGCAAGAGAGAAAAAACTTTAAGGGGTTTTACATTTTACCAGATGTATCCCTCAAATACACTGCTCTTGCTATTTAATAACTGGAGCCGATAGACTGTAGTTTATGTTTTGATAATTCATAGGACTATTCAAAACCTACAGCAATCGGCATGAATTGTTGGGAGAGAATAATTGATATGGTGTTTTTTCTGCCAATAGAAGTAACCACATCATCCACTACTCCCTAAAAATATTTGGAGCCGATGATTGAATTTAAACCCACGCCAAATTGATTACAGATCAATTACTCTGGCCAACTGAGCTACACCGGCAGTTGTATTCCAGGAAGAAAGATCTTTTGCAATTTTATATGCAGATTTGCGCCGGGAGCTTGGCAGACGCTACGCAATTTAGATCTTTCTTCCTTTATCCTCCGCACCAGATGACAATAATTAATGGTTGTGTCATCGCAACCAAAACACGAACTATTTATTGGCAGGGGTGGAGGGATTTGAACCCCCGGAAACAATGGCAGCTTCAAAGACTGCTGTCTTAACCACTTGACGACACCCCTAAACAATCTTATATTCAACTCCATCGAGTCTTAATCTTTTTGCTGTTTTAATATTTATTTTTCTAAAATTTCTTTTCTCCAAATCAAATACTGTAATATGATCCGGATCAAATTTTTCTACTCTCTTTACTGATTTCTTTTCTGTTTTACTTTTGTTCTTAATATATTCCTTAACAAATTTTTCATCTGGTTCCATTGATGCAATCATATGTCTTTCTTCGCCATCATCCTTGATAAAATCAACTTCAAAAACTTTCTTTCTATTTTTAAAAAGAAGAGTAACAATGTGCTGTCTTTTTAATGTTTCAATTTTCTTTTCTTCAGGCATTTATTCCTCCAAAATATAATTCTAACCCATATTGGGAATTATTTTCAAATTTAAAAATGGAGATGTGCTGTTTTGTTAACAGCACATCTCAAATCAAAAAGGTTAAAAGATGATCACTTCATCTTGTTTCCGACTGGGGTCTTGGACATCTTGACGCGGTGATAATTCCCGCCTTCTTTTTCCAGCTTGGGGGTGTACACGTATTTGTTGTCATACGCCTGGAATTCAGGATAGCACAGGCTCTTGGGAGCGCCTTTCCACCTGAAGTTCACATCGAGAACAGCGTCATCATCATCAACTTCAACTGTGTCGCCATCTGCCAGCTCGATGTTGATTCCCCTGCATTTTCCGAAATTGAATCCGTTGTCCTCAAGAAATTCTCTGATTGTCATGAAAACTCCTCCTGTTTGTTTTTAAACACTCTCGTGTTTAGTTTTGGTCCTCTCAGACCGTTTTCTTTTCGCCACTTTCCGATGCTACAACTATTTTTATTTTAATCGTTTTGTTTGGTTTTGTAACTTTTGGAACTTTTAGAATATCAGTAGAGACTTTTTTCTCAACTGGTTCATCATATTGTTCCGGCATTATGGTTGGTTCCACCTCAATATCTTTTTCTATTTTTCCTTGAAAAACAGTTATAAACTTTTCATTTTTATTGTCACTATTATCATATATAACTGTTTTATCAAATTCTTCGGACATTTCCAACTCCTTAATTTCCTTTTCTGTAATAGCATCCAATTCTTCACTGTATAACATGCTAGTCACATCATTGTCATCTATATCCTTACAAGAAATTCCATTTGTAAATGCAAAAGCTTCAATTAAAGTTTCCAAACTACAATTTTTAAAATCGGAACTTCTTGCTAATAAAATATCATTTAAATGTTCCATCATTTCAGTAGCGTTATCTATCCATTTTGGTTCCTCTTTACATAAATACCATATATCGTCCATTATAAATAATATTGATTTTGGATTGCTTTTAATAATATTTATTAGATCGGTGAAATGTAATTCAGCCATTAATTCTCCTGGTAGCCCCAGCGGGATTCGAACCTGCACATTCTTGATCCTAAATCAAGTGCCTATACCATTTCGGCTATGGGGCCATTAAATGAAATCTTTTTCTCTTATCTGCAATCTATCATTTTTTTTATTTTTTTCTTTTGATTTTAATTTATCATTATTCTTTTTTAATTTTGGTTTTTTATTGTTATCAGTTTCAATATTATCAGCATCTTCATAATTATTGATTATAACCATGATCCCACCCCTAGAATTTAATAATACTAAAACTAAGGCCGCTATATAAATTCCTATAGTGATAATCATCATCCAAACTATATGCGACAAATATTCCACATTTGATATCAATTATTTTTAAAAATAATCTGTTTAGAGATAATCCAAATGCTTGCTCAGTAATCATAAAATCAAGAGTATAATTATTTTTTTCAGTCAGAACAAATGACAAATGAGGTTTTATTCTTCGTGATGTAAAAATAAAACCCTGATTTATTTTTGGAATTACATTGTAAACTGATCCAATTCTTTTTGTTTCCTTTTCGGTTTTTAAATCAAATATTTCCTTTTTTGTTTCTGCATGAGAAATTGAAAATAAAAAACAAAGAGAAAAAATAATCAATATATTTTTCTTTAACACACTCATTATCCTCCGAGCTGTGACATGTTCAAAATATTTTTGAATTCAGAAACAGTAATAACTTTTTTCCATGGTAATAATTTATATTCTATGAAACTTTTTAAATCTATTTCTTTTAGGCTTGGCAATCTTTTTGATTCTGGTGGCAACAATTTATCTTCAGCAGGTGAGCACCATTTATTTATATCCTTTCTATATCCAATTCTTCTAACTGGATTATCCCTTATAATAATCAAATCTAAACCAGGGATATTCTTTTTTAAATTATTCTTTAAAAATTCCTTAACTTCCATATCTGAATTTTCTTTGAAATCAACAAAAAAATTAGAAGTGATATGATATCCATTTCCAGAATATAAAATTGTGAAATATTTTTTGAAAATATTCATTGATTTCAAAACTAAAAAATATGAATATATTTTAGAGTTGCTAGATTTTTTAGTATCTATATCCAAGATTAATTGAAAAAAATTAGATTTTTTTTCTTTAATAAATGGTGATATCCAAATTTCTATTTTTCCATTTAATATATCATTATAATGTTTAACCTGTAAATCTTCAATAAAATCTTTTATCTTTTTTTCTTGTATTGGCATTGTTGCCAGATATTTAAATTTAACAATCGAATTTTTACTTAACATTTTAACCCCAAAATTTTATTTTTGTTCGAAGAAATAAAAATAAGTTTTTGAGGTTAGGTAGGAAAGGGGGAGGGTGAATTCATCACCCAACCCCCAGACCAATCGCACCTTCTTGAAACCCCAATTAATAAACCTCTGGTGGTAGCAAAAGCATCACCTGACCAGGAGCGTAGGGGCATCTGTTATAGCATAATCGATGTAAGCATTTGCTTCTTCAGCAAATAGAATACATGTCATTATACCATACCTCTGAATTCCAGCCCAGGAATCCTTTGACCGCTTGAGGCGTAGCGTAGAGTCTCATAAGAGACTCTCACCAGATTCGTTTACGGATTTTAGTCATTCAAAGAATGACCTCAAGAAGGCCGTAATCTGGCTACCACTTTTTGAGTTTGTCTCATATCTAAATGCGAGCACACAAAAGTTTGCCCACATTGTTTACAGTATGCCGTATTTATTAGTTTGCTGCTATTCAATTTTCCATTGACTAGCATTGTTGTGACATTCGATAATGGAATATTGGAAATGAATTCCATGATGTTGCATTTATGAGGAATTCTTTTTTTATTATAGAATTCCAAGCATTTGTGATATTTTTCTTTATCTTTAGTGACAATTACCTTATCACAAACTGTGAATGTTTCTTTTCCATTGCTGATTTTTTTCAGAGATACAATCCCAATATTTCCATTTCTGTTATGTTCTATCCAGTTCTTTCCGTCTAATCTGATATGATCATTTTTACTTTTTACACATGCATCCCTTATTGCATCAATAACACTGGCCATTATGTATTCTCCTTCTTTAGCTGTTTTCCTAGTTTTACAATTTCACTATCGGAATCAGCTATCATTTCTTCATACATTTTGAAATGTGCCAGCGCATTCATTCTTATTTTTGCATTTTGATGTTTTATATCTTTTTTCAAAAATCCAAGTTTTCTTCTTGATTCCAATGCAATCCTTGTATTATTGTCATGTAAATGCGGGTAATCATACCCAATCTCTTTACATGCGTGGGATCTCATTTGATCATTTGGATCAAAAACATTCTCTGGTAAGAATCCTTCTTTTCTACATTTTTCAAGCCGGACTTTATATGGGATGCTCATATTGATCCGGGGATCAATACTTAGTTTTGTAAAAATTGAAGAATTCTCTTTTACGAATTCTACGCAATTATCTTTGTATGTATTGTTCCTGCTATTAAAACAGTTTCTGATAACTTCAAATGGATTCTTCATAAATTTGAAAAACAAATGTTCTTTCTCATTTGTTTTGTCGTATTTAACATTCCAATCATTGAAGATAACACAATAAATTATTTTATTGTTTTTATCTAGCAAATCCCAAATCTCATCTCTCTTCAATAGAGATTGAACGTTAATATACCTATTTATTAGAATCATTTGAAATAAGCTATGAGAATTCTCATCTGCTGGCGGTTGTTTTTCATGTATCAGAATAATTTTTACATCGCCAACTTTCAAATTTCTAGTATTAACTATGTAATTCTCAACTGTTTTGCGGTTTATGCACCTCAACAAAAAGTCCCAAAATAATTTTGTTGATCTAATTTCAGTCCTGAAAATATTGAGATAAGCAACTATTTTATTAGCTGGTATAGTACTCAATATGACTCTGATTTCATTTTCAAGCATTGCTCGTGTTCTTTTCTTTCTATACGCGCAAGACAACGTTTTGAAAATTTTTATTGTTTTTTCGTTTACGTTCGATAATAGTGAAATTATGATTTTCTTTAATTCTTTTTCATTTTTATTGCTATCAAATATATCTAGCAATTTTCCTATATTCAATTTTGCAACAGAATTTTCAAATTCGTCCCTATCATTAATTGATAGATATTTCAGATACTGTATTGCTTCATATTTATGTGGTATCAAATTTTCAAATTGAGTATAGTAACAGTTGCTTCTCGTATCTGTAATTGCTTGTCTGCTCATAACACTGTTATCATGAGAGACTTTGAATTTTAATTTACCCATTAAAATATTTGTTACCGAGGAATCAATCTGGATATTTGTTGTATCCAGAATCTTCTTCAGTTTTGATATTAGATCGTGATTTGAAATTCTATTTAATTCTTTTTTTAGAATTTTTACATTTTTATTAATTATTTCTTGATCATCATTTGGTAGTTTTAATATTAGAAAAATATCCAATATTAATTTTTTCATTGCTTCTGTTTGAGCTGTAGAAAGAAGCAATGATCCAATTGGATTGTTAAATTCCACGACTATAGTTTGAATATTCTCTTTTTCCATTTTGTTTAGTTTTATTAATTGTTTCAACTGTGGCGAATTAAAAGTATCACCAAACAATTCTAACATAGAAAAAAACTCCATTCTTTATTGAAAAATAAAAACAAAGATTACCTGTCACTAAATATATATATTTAGTTTATAGATCTTTATAAAAGATCAGCCTCGTCAATTATTT
>JALOBK010000007.1:0-4205 GCA_023228325.1 bacterium | reverse complement strand
ACAACATCAATATATACCTTTTCAGTTTTACATAATATTCCATAGACTATCATAGTATTTTTTGGAATATTAATGGATTCTTTACTATTATTCCACACCACAAATTTTAATTCATCTTCATAATCACTGGTAACTATATTTGGCTTCGTTAATACATGAATATCTTTATTTGAATCTAAAGAATTTCTTGCTTCAAAATAAAGTATGTATTCTTCTTCTATTTTGCATCTCCAACCGCTTCTAATCATTTTCACTTCATCCGGATTTATAATCATGTCTTCTATTGTATAAAATCCAAACCCTGGTGCTTTCTTTTCCTTATATGATGGGACCAGAAGATCCTTCTCATCCACGTCTTTGCATGCTATGAAATGAATGGTGGTGTCAGAAGCGGGGGAATAATGTGTTGGGGAATAGTCATCATAATCATCAACATCATATCCGTAATAGTATGGATTATTTTTAAATTGAGGAGCAATTTCCTTTGTGGTTTCGTTATTATTTACCGGTTTAATATCTTCCGTTTTTTGTTCTGGTTTAGAAGCACTTTCCACATTTTTAGTTTTGTCATCGTCTATTTTGAAAGCATCCATAACAGCATTTCCATATTCATCAATATACATACTAAAATTTCTATCATATTCATCTTGATAGGTTTTTCGTTCAATTCCATCTACACACATATCTGCCAACATTCCATAAAAATCACTTTTCAGTCTATAAACTGAAATTTTCTGTATTGTTTTTATATAATTGGGTTTTATATTTTCCTTGGACATTTCGTCATATAAACTTTTGCAATATGTAGATAAATATGATCCCAAATCTTTTTTAGATTTTGGTTTTCCAATTGTTGTAAAAATAGAAATGAATCTTTGATCGGACATATATTTATCACATATTTTATAGAAATTATCCAAAGTATTCACGTTATTTCCTTTCGTATCCGAATTTGAAGAGAATTTTCTTTTTTCGATTCTTCTCATTATATGTCTAATATTTTTAAACATCATCCTATTACCTTTCTGAGTTTTTTCCACATCAGAACTTCTTATTACAAATCCTTCCACATAATTATTTTCTATCACTGCGTTGTGTAATATATATGAAACCATTGATAAATATTTCTCTGGACTTAATTTTATTATTTCAGAAAGATTTGATTTTCTTAATACAGGAACACAAGAAATCCCAAACAACGTTGTTAATTCTGCTAATTTTTCCCATGAAACAAATTCTGAATTTATTTTAATATCATATGCCCACCAGTGATGATTCATAGAATAAGTTATCAGAGTATCCATAGGAGTGTGTTCTATAACTGAAAAATTATTATTATAATATCCTCCGAAAAACACACCATATATTTGCATCGATATTTTATTATCAGAACAATATTTTTTTATTGCTTCAAAATAACAGGAAACTGAATTAAGAACTAAATGATCAAAAATACTGTCATGGCAAATATTAATTTTATTTGCTATTTTTACCTGATTTTTATCTGCAACAAGCGAAATATGAATTCCTCTTATTTTTTCAGTTGCAATCCATTCTTTTTCAAACCCCGATGATTCCTTAATTTCATTTATAAAACCAGTATCAATTTCCTTAATCTCTGGATACCTTAAAAACTTATCCCTGATTAAAATTTCATTTTGGATAATATCCATTTTATGCTCCCTATTTTTTTAGAAACTCGGATCACCTTCATCTTCATCATCTTCTCTATCATCATCTTCATCGTCTTCGCTATCATATTCATCTTCATTATACTCTTCATTAACATTTCTATTAAATAACCAGCTATTATTTCCATCAGAATAAGCTAATGATATTCTCGATGATTTTTCTTTATTTTTCAAATTAATTTTTCTCATAAAAATATCGGCCTTCTGTATTTCATCGTCAATATTAAATAAAAATATACAATTATTAATCATTTTTCTATTTATTATTTCATCCGACAATCCATGTATTATTAGATATTCAAATATATTATATCTATTTGCTAATCCTGCTCCAATTTTAGAAATTAAAAATATTTTATTATATTCACATATCATTTTATCTATTAATAAATTTAATTCTTTTTTAAATACTTCTACATATTCTTCTGGTCTATAAAAAGATTTATCATCCATTGATGGATATTTTTTTGTGATTACACCATATGAATTTATTTCATTTCTAAATTCCGCTGCTCCTGCAGTTCCTTTTCGTATTAAATTATCACCATATACAAAAATACATTCATTGTGTGATCTCAAAAAATCTTTAGATATTTTTTTGTCAATATCAAAATATCTGATTCCGCGTGGAATCTCATATTTCAATTTTTCAACTTTTTTATCAAAATCTTTTTTAGATTTAAACAATACCCATTCTTTATCTAAATACAAATCCAAACACACATCACTCAATTCCAAATAAACTTTTTCTTTTAATACAGCGCTTCTATAAAAATTTTTATATAGTTGAATAAAGTCATGCCCATCTCTTTTCAGTACCTTAAATTCCATTATTTGTAAATTATTTTGATCTATAATAAGATCTTCATTTATTAACATGAATCACTTCCTACTTTGAAATTACACTTGACAAATGAAATGGCTTCTTCCCTATTTTTAATAACACCCTCTATTTGTTTTTCTATCAGTAGATTTTTGATTTCACCAATCCATTTTCCACTATTTGCATTTTTGCAGATTTCCATGATTTCTTTTCCTTTAAGAATACTTTTAATTTCATTCCTATTTTCGCTTGTATAATCCGTATAGAATTCCTCAATTCCTTCTATGAAAATTACAATTCTCTCATTGAGTTCTATATCTGCCTTTCCCAACAGCAATAATTCTTTTAAATAATCTTTGTGTTTTACAATAAATCTAGAAACAAGTTTTTTATTAAATTTATTTTTACATGCAACATATAAATCTTTGATTTCCAGATGATGCTCAATAAGATATTTAACAAGATTTATTTCTTCTAATTTTAATTTAAGATCCCTGCAAATCGTTTCCGATAAAACCATTCCATAATAATTATGTTCCTTAAAACGATAACTTCCTTCGCATCCACTTCTAGTTATTAATTTTCCTATATCATGAATTAAAGCAGAAAATCTAATAATTGGGTCCGGTGTGAGTCTAGCCGTAGAAATTAAAACATCAATACAGTGATCATATAAATCTTTCTTATGATGTTTTCCAGTCTGAGAAAAATTTCTCATCGAAGTTACAACTGGTAGAATATTTTTCATTAAACCAGTAATTTCCAAAAGAAACATAGTTTTTCTAATATTCTCAACTGGGCTAGATAATATCTTAAACCATTCATCTCTAATTCTTTCTTTTGAAATTTTTAATATTTTATCTGAATGTTTTGTAATTTCTATTTTCAATGCTGGATCAATTTCAAATCCCAAGTTAGATGAAAATCTAATTGCTCTTAGCATTCTCAACCAATCTTCTTTTAATCTTTTTTCAGAATCTCCGATTGCACGTATAATTCTTTTATTAAGATCATCAATCCCACCAAAGAAATCTATTATCTCCCCAGTTAATGGATTTTTGGCAATTCCATTTATTGTAAAATCTCTTCTGGAACAATCATCTTTTAAACTTTTTGCTCTGGAGACAACTGCATGTCTACCATCACATTTTTCATCGACTCTATACGTTGTTATTTCAAACGTCTCTTTATGAATGCAATCATATATTACCAATGTCAATGTCAAATGCTCTATCCCAGTGTCATATATTTTAACTCTGCAAGAATTATTATTCATAAATTCAGACGTAAAAATATTTTTTATTTCCTCTGGTGTCGCATCAGTAGTTAAATCATAATCTTTTGGTTTAATTCCTAATAATTCATTTCTAACACATCCACCAACTATAAATAATTCATAACCACTATTTATAAAAGCATTAGAAATAATTTCTAGAAACATAATCACTCCTTGTAGTAGCTAACAATTTTCATAGTCTCTGATAACTTATCCTGAATTTTATTTAGAATATCAGCAATATTAGAATTTTTTGTTAGTCTTAAATCACCATAATATTCTTCCAAACACCATATCAAAAGATCCTTTATTTTTTTAGTATCTGGTTCGTATTGAATCTTTGAACTTTCATATAATTTATCCAAACGTGGAGCATAACTATCAAAAAATTCTAAAACCTTTTCAGATGACCATT
>JALOBK010000006.1:4710-12087 GCA_023228325.1 bacterium | reverse complement strand
AAATTTAAAACATCTATTGGAGAAATCTCTTAAATCAAAATCAAATCCACCAACAATAAATAATTCTCTTTTCTCTATTAAGCAATATCCACAATCAAGAATATTCAATGGAAATAAATATGGTTGTACTGTCCAATTTTTCAAAAATAAATCATAAGAATAAATATTATGATTCAGATCTCCATTTTCATCAACACCACCCAAAACAAAAACCAATTCATCGTTGGCTATCATCATATGATTTCTTAATTTCTTTGGAAGATAATTTTCAAATTCCCATTCATGGTTGTATAATTCAAATCTGTAAAATCCATTTGTTACATCGCCATTTTGATTTATTCCACCACCAACATATGCCGATGTCTGAAATGAAATAGCACCAGTTTCTTGTAATTTTTCTGGAATATTATTTTTGGTTTCTATTCTATCATCAAGAACATATTTAACAAGTCTTGATGGATCTCCAGTGAATATCATTGGCATAAAATCTGGATGATCATGCTCATCATCTTCAACCGTTATAATGCCAAAAGAATCATCATAATCTTTTTCAAAAGAAACGGATGCTCCATCTGGATTCCATGTCATTCTTGGAGATATTGGATCTGCTGGGAGAAATCGACTATTCTTTTCATTATATAAGATGCTGTATGCTAAAACTGCTTCCAATAAGGAAATCTTTTTATTTAAAGGAGTATATTCCCATTTCTTTTTATCATCTATATTTGATGTTGCTAACCATTGCTGATATTCTAGTCTTGCCCTATAGCTAAGAATTAGATATGCTTTCTTGAGATCCATTATATTTGCTGATAACACAACATTAAAGAACGGGGTCATGGATGGTAATTTTATTTTAGAAACTGCATGCAAATCAAGAATATTTTGTTTTGTGTAATACCAATGTGGATCTGTATTTAATGTGCTATATGGTCTATAAATTTCACTTTGCCATCCAGGAATAGAAGTATTATTTAACGAAGCAATTCCCCTGAAAACAAGATCCGGACCAGCAGGAACATATTCTAACCAGTATTCATATATTTCGTTGTCCAATTGAAAGAAATATTTGATTGCTTCAGATACTGATAATGGAGATCCTTTTATGTGATATAGGTTAACAAGATCCATAAGGAAATATGGTTTAGAAGATGGGGTTAACCAATGATAAAAATTAATACCATAAGATTCCAATAGTTTATCTATATCTTCCAAATCTGCTTTAAATGGATCAGATAAATTTCTATGTTCAGTAGATAATGTTTTTAAAGAAGAATACCAATCTGTTAAAAGATTATTTAATCTAATATTATCACTGCTATCATGACAGCGCACTTTAAGCACCCTATCATAAAAATTCAAGAATTCTGCTTTATTTTCTACAAGATTTACATATTTTTGATCATATATTGAATCTACTGTGAAATTATCTAATTCATCTTGAGTTATATTAACATTTTTTACGTAGTTAATATATTCTATAAACCGAGAATATAAATCTTTCACCATTAACCCCTTTACGTATTACACTTAAAATTAAACAACTGCAGCTGATTTTTGTTTTGTATTATTTTTTGAAGCGGAATTTGTCTTCTTCTTATCTTGAATTTTTGCTATCTCCGCTTTCTTTCTCAAACTATCAGAAGCAGATTTGGCCCTATTAGCAAATGCGGTTGCGACTTTTGGATCTGCCTTATGTAAATTTTTCATATATTCTATTATTTTTTTTACCATAGTTGCCCCCAATTTAATCAACCATACAAATCCAACGGATAAAGCAAATATTAAAATTCCAGATCCAACACTAGATAATAAAGATGAGGTTTTCAAGAAATCAACACTTGGCATTTTAATTTCTTGTGGTTTTAAATTTTTAAGAGCTTGATATTTTAATGATAGTGCAGATTTTAAATTTTTGAATGTGGATGATATAATGGATTTTATATTTGAAATATCCATCGTTTTACTAGATTTCATTTGTGCAATTTGTGATTTTAGTTCATTATTTTCTTTTTTAATATCATTTACTTTTTTCACATATTCTGTTCCTTTTTTCAATCCAAACAAAGTTCCCAGAAGAGTGGCAACCCCACCGACAATCCACCACAAAATAAAAGAAACAGACAGTACAACATCTGGGGACATGGCTTCAGTTATAATATTTTTAGGTATAGTTCTTATATATTTATTTATCAAAGAAAAATCATCCATTTCTACTATTCTTTTAACAGTATTACTTTCCAAAACATATGCTCGTTTACTATATAATTCTTGTCTAATACATTCCGCAATAAAATTTGCATCTGATTTATTCAGTTTTAGTTTCATTCTTCTTAATCTCCTTTAAAATGACATTCCAAAATTTATTAATTTCATTTGATGAAATACAAAATCCCATCCCTTGACCAAAATTATGTATTGCAAAATTTATACCTATGACTTCTCCATCTAAATTAAAAGCTGGACCCCCGCTATTCCCAGGATTTAATGTCCCATCCAATTGAATCATATTATCAATTTTCATTCCAAGAATATCTGCTGTCTTATGAATATTGCTAACCATTGCCATAGTGTATGTTTGATTCAATGCAAGAGGTGACCCCAACACAAAAACTAAAGTCCCTCTCTGTAATTTATTAGAATCTCCAAATTTAACAGGTTTAAATTTTCTAGGTGTATCTATTTTCAATAAAGCTAGATCCATTTCCTGATATGTTGCAATTAGAGTTGCAGAATATTTTCTATTATCTTTTGTTTCAACAAAGAATTTATTTCCATCTGCTATGACATGATTATTTGTAATTATATATCCGTCTTCTGAAACAAAAAATCCACTTCCAAAAGAAGGAGTAATATTATCCCCGATAAATGTTTTTATGGACACCACTGTATCAGAAACATCATTATATAAATTAATAAATGTGTCATCACACAGCTGCATAGAAAAACAATTAAAATATAACACGAATAGAATTAAAATACCTGCTATTTTTTTCTCCATACTTCCCTCCATTGCAAACAAATACTATGTATTTGATTTTGTTCGGGTTATTTTAAAATATAGAATATTTTTTTTGCATAAAATAAAAACATATATATGTTATTGTAAAGAAGGGCTTGTCCTTCTTTATTTTTTTCATTATAATTATTTTTAGGAGGAAGTAAATGGAAAATAAATTAGTAGGAACTTGTCAATCATGCGGAAGAGATTTATTTTTTCAGATGGTTTTACCATACATGCCAGTTAATGCCGAAGATATCAATAACGCAATTGAGAAAGATGACTATTCTGATTTTTTTATGAGTGATGATCTAGAATCTGGAACAATAAATATTTATTGTTTTTGTGGAAAAGCAAAAGTAAGCGAAGAAGATATGAAGATTATTGATAATCTCGGATATGATGTGAATATTACCACCAAAGGAGATAATTGAAAATGCAATATGTTACATCAGAATTTGATGAATTAAATTCTAGAATTACTGAATTTAAAAAAGAATTTCCAAAAGTATATACTGGATTAGTATTTGGATTAATGAAGAGTTCTGATTATAAAAGAATAACCGATGAATTTAAAAAGAAATGGTGTATAGTTTGGATTTCTTCAAATAATCACAATGATTTTTACGATGCAGAGGGATTTGATAAAAAGAAAGAAGCACTCCAGTTATTAGGTGCAAAAATAATAGATAAAGAAATCCCAATAGACGAAATTCATATTTTCAATAAGGGAATCGAAATGAAATATGAAGCGAGTATGGTTTTTGAAATCAAAGGAAGAAAAGCAGTTGATGAGAGCATTGGGATTGATGAAATAAAAGAAATAATGAAACATTTTAAAGCAATAAATACTTTTGTAGTTTCTGATAAGGAAAATAAAGAAATAGAAAAATTTCATAATCCTGGTGATGGGTTCGGATTTAGAATTGTTGGAACAGATGAAAATAAAAAAGAAATATTAACAGATAGGATAACAAAAGAAATTTTAATAAGAAAAACTATTGATGCTCTAAGATCGGAAACACACAAAGTCCAAATAAGTAAGGATGGAAATATTATGAAAATTCTTGAGCTTAAGGAGGCAAATAATAAATGAGTCTTTTCAGTGTTGATGTTCTCAAAATAGATAAAGTAACTCCACACGCTAATGCTGATAAATTAGAATTAGTTATTATAAAAGGATGGCAGGTAGTTATTGTAAAGGGACAATTTAAGGAAGGCGACACTGCAATATATGTTCCGGTGGATGCCGTTATCCCATTAGAATTATCAGAGAAATGGGGAGTAACTAAATATCTAAATAATCAAAGAGTAAGAGCTGCTAGGTTAAGAGGAGAAATGAGTTATGGGTTTTTGGCACCTAATGATGAAAACCTAGAAGTTGGTTTGGATGTTTCAGAAAAATACGGAATTATAAAATATGTACAGCCAGAAGAATTAAATATGGGAGATAATGAAACACCACACCCCTCGTTTGATAAATACACAGATATAGAAAATATAAAAAATTTTCCAGATATTATTCAACCAGGTGAAAAAGTTGTATTCACGGAAAAAATTCATGGGACCAATTCTAGGGTTGGTTTAATTGCTAAAGATTCTGAAATTATTCCAATTGCTGGTAGTCATACAATGAGAAAAAAATTAATAGAAGGAACGAGATATTCTAAACCATATTTTATTCCGGGTGTTAGAGAAATGTTAGAGGCTATATTCGCTAAAAAATATGCAAGTGTAGTTATAGTGTATGGAGAAATATATGGTTATAAAATTCAAGATTTACAATATGGGTTAAATAAAAATGCAGATTTTAGAGTATTCGATATTAAAGTTAATGGATCATATTTGGATTGGGATGAGGTTATAAAATATTGCAGAGAATATGGTGTTAAATATGTTCCAGAATTATACAGAGGACCATTTGACATGGAATTAGCAAAGAAATATAGTACTGGAAATACAACCTTAACAACTGAAAAACAAATAAGAGAAGGAATTGTAATTCATCCATTAAAAGAAAGAAACGATCCTAAATTAGGAAGAGTTATTCTGAAATTAATTAATGATGATTATATTTTAAGAAAAAATGGAACTGAATTTCATTGAGGGGTTATGATGAAATACGAACCGTGGTTAGATGATGATCAAAAAGAATATTATTTGTCTCATGAAAAATCTTGTGTGTGGTTCATGAATTCATTTATAGATAATACAACATCTCACTTTAAGGATTATCATTTATTTTTCTGTAGAAAAAATATATTCAGCGAAAAAGGATATGTTGATGGATTATATTCTTCCATGGATGGATATTTAGAACGTAATTATAAATGTGAATTTTTCATTGAATGTCCATTTGAAATTAAAATAATCAAAAAATAGGAGTGTTCATAATGTTTGACTTCAAAGGTAAATATACTAACGGAAAAATATTTGCAGAAACAATTGAGACAGAAGCAGTATCACAAATTTATAATATGGCAAATAATTGTTCATTTACAAATTATATGGCCATCATGCCTGATGCACATAAAGGATCTGGATCTTGTATTGGTTTCACAATGAAAATGCCAGAAAATAGAATTGTTCCAAATATCATTGGAGTTGATATTGGTTGTTCCATATCTGCAATAGAAGTAAAAGACGATATGGGAGAAAAATTTAAATCAAGTGAAATAGTAAGAATGGTAAGAGATAGAATTCCATTTGGTCCCAATGTGCATGAAAAAGAGATATATGATTTCGAAAAAGAATTTGATTGGGAAGATGTGAACAAAAAAATAAAAACAATATCCTCTTTTTTAAATAGTAAGTACTGCCCAATTGTCGATTATAATTGGTTAAAAAATCATTGCAAGAAAATAGGAATGGATTTTCAGAAAGTCATATTGTCTTGTGGGACAGTGGGCGGTGGTGAATGATTGCCTCCAGGCCGTAATATACTGAAATCTCCTCTGATTGACTTGGAAATCTTTACTTAAGATGACAAGGCGGAAGGAATACATTCATTCCACCGTGAGAGACTGAGCGAGGAGACTCCTACATTTAGGATGATGCGACAGTCCAAGCCCAGATATAAAAGTAAATCAATATGAAACTGGGGTTATTTGATGTTGAAAAAAAACTCTTTACTTTTAAAAGAACAAATTTAAAAGTATGGAGGAAAATATGTTGGAATTATTTAAAAAAGACGAATTGGCGTATGCGATAGGATTATTACAGACTGATGGTTATAACTGTAAGGCGGATCCAAACAAAAAGAAGGGCAAAATTGGTTTAGATATATCATATAGAGATAATGATATGATATATAATTTGGAAAAAATATTTAAACCAATATGCAATGTTTCAATTAGAGAAGATACCAAAGATACTAATTTTTCAAAGGAGTTTCATTATATATCACTCACTATAGGAAATTATGATGTTAGAAATTTTTTAACTAAATATATTCCAATAGGAAAAAAGAAAAATATAATAGTTCCGCCTGATTTTGTTTTGGAAGATAAAACACTCACAAAACATTATTTAAGAGGATATTTTGACGGCGACGGTTCGTTAGGAATTACTTCTAAAAATACACCTTTCATATCTGTATGTGTAGTATCCGATATAATCAAAGATTATATTCTACAAAATATTTTTGAAGTATTAAATTTTAAGAAAAATATAAATAGAAATAAAAGGGACAATATTTATAATATCGTATTATTTACAAAGAAAGCGGTAACATATGCATCCATGTTATATGATAATGAAAATCTGTGCAGCCAGAGAAAGAAAGGAATTTTAGAAAAAATGAAAGAAGTTTTAATTTCAACATCAAAGTCTTGAATCATTTTATCGAATTTAATCAATCAAAAAATACTGGAAAATATTATTTCAGTATTCATACTGGATCTAGAAATTTTGGAAAAACAATATGCATGTATCATGTTAAGAAAGCTAAAGGATTGTTGGAACATAAAAGAAAAATAGATTTAAACGATGAAATAAAAGAACTTGTTAAAAACACAAAAGATAAAACCAGAATAAATAAATTAATAGACGAACTGAAAGAGAAAAAAGGTGTCAAAGATGCATGGTATGATTTGGCATATCTTGAAGATGATAAAATGTTTGATTATCTTGTAGATATGATTATAGCTCAAAAATATGCACGGTATAACACCAACACGATAATTAGAATACTTCTTGAAATTTTAAATACCAGTATAAATGATATTATTATTAGCACACACAATTATATTGATTTTGATGATATGATAATTAGAAAGGGAGCAATAAAAAGTTATTCAGCTCAGAGAATGATTATTCCATTTAATATGAGGGATGGGTCGTTGATATGTGCTGGAAAATCTAATCCAGAATGGAAT
>JALOBK010000006.1:0-4700 GCA_023228325.1 bacterium | reverse complement strand
ATGGTGCTGGAAGAATAATGTCAAGAAGTGAAGCAAAAAGAAGATTGCAGTTTTCAGAATTTGAAAAAGATATGGAAGGAATATTATCAGATTCTGTTTGTAAATCAACAATAGATGAAGCACCACAAGTTTATAAAAACCCAGAAGAAATAGAAAGATTGATCGAACCAACAGCAGAAGTAATTGATAGATTAAAAGTAATTAGAAATTTCAAAGACAAATCAAACGATGAACGGGAGAATTAGATGAAATTTCAAACATTTTCAGTTGTAGTTGGAAACAATGCTTGTAATGCATCTTGCCCATATTGTGTTTCAAAAAACACAGCGCAAGTAGATTTAAGTTCTGACTTAAATCTTGACAGATTGGATACTGCGGCAAGATTAGCAGAGAAGTGTGGTGTGACGACTGCATTAATAACAGGAAAAGGAGAGCCAACACTATACCCTGAACACATTACAAGTTCTTTGCAGATATTATACAAATATTTTCCAATTATTGAATTGCAAACAAATGGGTTGTGGTTGGAAAAAATAAAACATCATCTTGATGGATGGTATAGATTTGGACTAACAACGATTTGTATATCCGTTGCACATTATTTGGATGCTAAAAATAAAAAGATATTTTTGGATAATAAATCTGAATATCCACATTTACCAAAAAATATAGCAATAGCTAAAACATCAAAATTTTCTGTTAGGCTTAGTGTTGTCGGGTGTAAAGGATATATTGATACTCCACAAGAAATTGATAATCTCGTTAAATTTTCAAAAGCATGTCAAGTTGATCAGCTAACATGGAGACCAGTCACATTCCCAAGTGGATATGATAATATGAATATAAGAAGAGAATATGAAATTGCACAAAGAATGATTGATCACATAGATCAATCTGTAAAAAGAACAGCAAAGAAATTATTAAATCTTCCACATGGCGGAGAAGTGTTTGATTATCAAGGACAAAATTTATGCTTAACAAATTGTTTAACCCATACTAACGATCCAAACGATATAAGACAATTGATTTATTTTCCTAATGGAGAAATAAGATATGATTGGGTTTATCCAGGAGCAAGGATATTGTAAATTTTTTTAATCTTTTGAAATACATATATGTTTATATGAGGAGGAGGTTTTTAATTTTATTTTTCTAATAAGTCATATGGCGTTGTGGCGGAACGGTTTACGCAGCGGACTTAAAATCCGCCGGGTATTAGACCCTTGTGGGTTCGAGTCCCACCAACGCTACCAAAAAATAAAAGAGTGTCATTGATTGTTGTCTGACCGCGATCCCAGACAATATATTGATGCCACTCTTTTTCTTTATTTATTTTTTTATCGATGGAGTTTTAAAAATGAAAATTATTGGCGTGACAGGATTAGTATGTACTGGAAAATCAACATTTCTAAATTGGATGGAAGAAAAAGGAAAAGTAAAAATATGTAAAACAGATGATATTAATAGGGAGCTATGTTTACTCAATGATGATGTTAAAGATGCAATATCAAAAGAGTTTGGTGATGAATTAGTGTTTGAATATGACAATAACAAATTTTTAAACACTTGTTATTTGTACAGAATATTATTTGAGAAAAAAGAAAATTTAGAAAAAATGCAAAACATAATGATTCCATTCGTAACAGCAGAAGTGAAAAAATTAATAGAAGAATGTAAAGAAAAATATGATTATTTTTTTCTAGAATCAGCAATCCTGTTTATTGCCAAATTAGATATGCTTTGTGATCTAACACTTTGGATAGATAATGATATTGAAAGTGTTGTTAAACTATTAAAAGAAAAAAGATCAAATTGGGCGGATTACGTTATGGAAATGATAATAGATATTCAAAAAGAAAATATATGGCAAAAAGATAAATGTGATTTTGTGATTGAAAACATAGGAAATTTGGAAGAGTTTAAAAATAAGTCTGATTTATTTTTCAATAAAATTTCCGAGAGGAGTTAAATATGAAATCGGCATTGATTGTTGTGGATTTTCAGAGAGATTTTTGTCCTGGTGGTTCATTGCCAGTACCAGGAGGAAATGAAATTATCTTCCCCCTGTCAAAATTAGTGATGAATAAAAAATTTGAGCATATTGTATTTTCGCACGATTGGCATCCGGAAGATCATAGTTCATTTAAAACATGGCCAAAACATTGTGTTCAAAATACATATGGTTCAAAATTAGCATTTAACTTTTATGATAATGAGAAACTTATATTTACATATAAAGGAAAATATAAAGATACAGAAGAATATAGCGCATTTAATTCCACTATAGACATGTTAGATGAAAACTTAATGTTAGATGATTTTTTAAAGGAAAAAGAAATAGGGCATGTTTATGTTTGTGGATTAGCATTGGATTATTGTGTGGGCTCCACTGCATTAGATTTTGTTAAAAATGGATACAAAACAACATTGATATTGGATGCATGTCGGGGAATAAGTGATGAAACTATGACTTCCAAGTTGAAAATAATGTTAGATGCCGGAGTTAAGGTGATCTACAGTGAAAACCTTGAGGTTTAAAAATGATAATTAATAGTTTTCTTGATAATGACCTATACAAATTCACAATGGGTCAACTAATTTATTTTAATTCTGATTTACAAAAAATGGTAACATATAAACTAATAAACAGAGATAAAAGTATTAACCTTGGAAAAATTCTTGATATTGATGAATTACAAAAAAATATAAATCATTTATTATCTTTAAAACCAACCGAGGAAGAATTAAAATATCTTGCAAATATAAAAGCAAAAAGTTTTTATAATCCAGAAGAAAGAAATATTTTCATTACAGAATATATTGAATTTTTATCAAAGGAAATTGGGAATAACAATGTTAATTATAAGTTGGCAGTAACAGATGATGAATTGGTTTTAGAATTGATTGGTAATTGGAAATATGCAGTTTATTATGAAGTTCCTCTAATGGCGATAATTTCTGAATCATACACCAAGGCATTAGAATCTAGATTATCCAATAGAGGAAAAATACTTCATCATTCAGAACAATGGAAAATACAAGAAGAATTAATAGAAGAAATAAAGAAATGCAGATCATTAAGATTTTCAGATTTTGGAACCAGGCGCAGATATAATTTTGATACACAGGAAAGAATGATTTACAATTTAAATTATTTCCATTCTTTAGGAAATTATCAATTTTCAGGAACATCCAATTTATTCTTTGCAAAAAAATATAATATTAAACCTATTGGAACTATGGCTCATGAATTATTTATGGGAGCATCTGGTTTGTTTGAATTTGATAAGGCATATTCAGTCATAACAGAAAAATGGAAAAAACTATATGGCGATTCCCTTTCCATTTTATTACCAGATACTTTCACATCGGATTGGTTATTCGACAAATATCCGAAAGAAGTTTTAGAATGGGAAGGAATTAGACATGATTCTGGAGACCCTATTCGATTTGGTGAAAAATATATAGAGTTATGTGAAAAAAATAAAATTGATCCAAAGAATAAAGTAATAGTATTTTCTGATTCATTGGATATAAATAAAGCAATATCAATCCTTGAACATTTTAGAAATAGAGTTTGGGTTACATTTGGAATAGGAACAAAACTAACAAACAATACAGCATTTTTACCACTAAATATTGTTGTGAAACTTGTTGAAATAAATAATAATTCCGTTGTTAAATTATCAGATGATCCTGGAAAGAATACAGGAGATTCCGATGTTATTAAAAAATATCTCAAATATTTCCTTGGAGGAAAGTAGAGCAATATGAAATGTGAATATTTACCGGCTGCAATGGGTGGAACATTAACGATGAATGTCAAATTTAAAATAAAATTATTACAAAAAATTTATTCTGAACTAAATAAACCATTTATATTAGGATTGTCTGGTGGAATTGATTCTTGTGTATGTGCATATCTTTTGGAAGAAGCTAAAGTTCCTTATGGAATGTTTTTCATAGGAATTGAATCATCAGAAAAATCATTCAATGATGCAAAACTGATAGCAGAAAGCTTAAACACAACTTTAAATGCAATTGATTTATTGCCCATATATAATATATTTTTTAAATATAATTCAAATTGTACTTTCAAATATTTGGATAAGAAAAATATTCCGGATATTGAAATAGGAAAAATGAATCTTAAAGCCAGATTAAGAATGATATATCAATATTACATTACAAATCTATATGGTGGGTTGGTAGTAGGAACTGAGAATAAGAGTGAACGATATATGGGATATGCAACGAAATACGGAGATTCCGCATGTGACATAGAACCCATTCTTGATTTATGTAAGGCCGAAGTGTATTATGCAGCAAATATTTTGAATTGCCCAAAGCAGATTATAAATAAAGAACCAAGCGCGGATTTGTACGATGGACAGACCGATGAAAACGAAATGGGAGTTTCATATAAACAACTGGATGAATATTTGATTCACGGCTCAGAGAAGTCATATTTATCAAAAGAAATAATAGGAGAAATTGAAAATAGACATAAAAAGAATTTACATAAATTTGAAATGCAGTTTCCATTCATATTTAAATCATAGGAGTATTTGATGGAAAAAATATTTTTGGATAGAAAAAAATACAACGTCCAGCCTCCGGACGTTCGTGCGTGTGAAAATTGTAAAAATGTTAAATTCGTTGATGATGACGGTAATAAGGTGAGATGTTCATGTGATTTT
>JALOBK010000005.1 GCA_023228325.1 bacterium | reverse complement strand
ACGAATAGTATATTGTCCTACCCTTTTTGGGTCACCAAATTTATCAACCAATTTTGTCATTGTCGGATTTATACTCTTGTGATTACAGAATAATTCAACAGAATAAATTATTCCCTTATTGGATTTCAATGTTATTGTTTTTTCAGTGGTGATATCCAAATCTCCAAAATCTTCCATCTCACCAAGCAATGGAACTATATTTTCTGGAACAAATTCAACAAGAACATGTCTATCTTCTATATGCTTATCAATATCAATATCAAAATTGACCAATTCGTCTTTCTGGGACAAAAATATTTCAAATACCATTGAGTGTCTACTTGTCAACGCTTTTTCACTATACAACCCTTTTCTTATAACAACTCCATCTTCAAAATTAGAACCCTTCCATTGCATAAAAGCACATAACAAATTTCTTCCAAGTGCAAGCTGACCATTTTTAAATAAATGATTAGATACTATAACCTGCCCAGATTTAACCTTATCTCCAAGTGCAACATCAGATTTTAATTCACTAACGCTATGAAAACTTTGTCCACTTCTAAGAACAACTCTTCCTATTTCAATTTCTTCTGTTTCCCCATTCTTATATTGAACCTTTATACTATTCTCATTTATCTCCACTATCTTGCCATCATCTTGAGCAGTGACTATAAATTCACCAGAACTATAATTTGCTATTAAAGATTCATATCCAGTCTGGACTGCAGGAACTTCATTATTTATAATCGGAAGAGATTGTTTCATCTGATTGGAAGCCATAATACATCTTGTTGGCTCATTGTTTTCTATAAATGGAATAAGAGATGTCGTCGGACTTAACATTCCAGTTTTTAAATTATCATCTATTTTTTTTATTACTAAATGTCCATATTTTGTTCTATAGTTTGCAGAATTTGTCAGCTGTTGAACCATACCAATTGCATCTGACTGTGGAGTATCAATTGGATCTATATTCCCAAAATATGTGGGGTGAACTCCTCTCATTTCAAGCAATTCAGCATTAGCATCTATTCCACCAACTCCTCTGTATGTTACGCGAGTTATTGATGAGATTTGCTCCAGGGGATTAACATATTCCGCAGTCTGTGTCAATGATGATGTTAAAATGTCAGTCATGATTTTATTCTGATCAATTTCAAGTTTAACCGATTTATTCCTTAATTTTGTTTCCCCATTATATCTGGAATATGCCAAATCAAAAACATTCTTAATAGCCATTGGAATAATTTCAGTACTTCTAACACGCATTTTACTGATATCATTTCTTGCTTGGAAATATCCTTCAATTAATTTTGGGATAACATATTTATAAATATCAATAATATTTGTTGGTTCATTATTTGACAAAAGAATTTCCTTTGTTTGTTTATCAATAATATTTGCATGGACGGTTTGAATATTATATTTTGCATTCTTATTTCCAGTCAAAGCGGAAATGACATTATTCCATAAATACTTTCCATCTGAGAATTTGGAAGTATAATCCTTTAAACGTTTGAAATCATTTTTTAATACTTCCCATTCTGGTTTATTAAATATGATATTAATCGTAGTATCTTTTGTTTTTAATTTAACTAATGAATTCTCGACATTATCTCGCGTTATCTGAATCCCAAAAACTTTATATAATCCTTCTTCACCGAATGCAGCTAAAAACCCAAGGATAAATGGCATTTTCATTCCAGAACAAAACATACTAAAATATGGCTCTTTAAATGTTTTAAATTCTATCCTTATAGGAGCATATATTGAATGAATATAAACTGTGTGCGGCTTTGGAAAATAAATTGGATTAGCAACCAATTGATTGATCAAAACCTTTTTCATTCCATTAACATATATATAATTATTTTCAATAATGGCCGGAACTTTAAATTTGACAATCTGCAACTGACCATTTGCCAATTTTAATTTTGCAGTATACTGGACAAAAACACTTTTAAAAACTTCAGTTGGCGCACTGGTAATAACCTCTTTCTTTATATCCATCAGTTTAACCGGGATATCATTATCCTTATATGAATTTAAAATTTCAGTTATATATTCATCCTGAAGTTGCGTCACTTCATTTATTCTTTTAACCATCACGTTATTTAATAACTGATTATTGTGTATTTTTTTAATATCCATATTTTTGACAAGTGGATGCTTGGATCTATTTTTTATATCCATAGATGGCAATATAAATTCTTTTGTTTTTTCTATAACTTTCTTAGCTCCATGTTTAGAAATAGCTTTTTTATTTGTAGAATCATCAGTATTGAAAACATGCTTCAACACTTCAGCAGCTAATTCTTCATCAGTCTCAATATGTTTAAATTCTTCTTTTGTTTTACCACTTGTAATATTTGATCTGATAACTTCTTTTGCGGTGGAAATATCCAATTTATCATCTTTTCTAAAATTTTCATTACTCTTATTAACATTCCCATCTGTTTTTGATGTTTCTGCTTTAACTTCAATTTCACTTGTAGTTGGTGTCATTTCTGTTTCTTTCTGATCTGGCAACTCTTTGTTAACTTCCTCAGCTGGTTTTTCAGCAGCAATTTCTTCTTCAAATTTCATGTTTCTTAAATATGCCATTAATTTTCCAAGATTAAATCTTTTGTCACCTTTCCTATAAATCATTCTATATGTGACCGTATCATATTCTTCATTAAGCAAAAACATATCATCAAAATAATTTGATCCCATTTGAATTTGTTTTAATAAAGGATATATTCTCCGTTTAAAAATATTTTTATCAAATGGCAATTTATTATTGAAATGATAAAAGATAGTAACTTTATATCCTTGATTTTTAAATTCTTTTGCAAAATCATTTAGAATATTGCTCAGCATCATAAATGGAACTTTCTGCCTCAGATCAGGATATTTATTTTGCAATATTTCCATCCATGGATTAAAATCGAAATAAAACGGTCTGTTCAATCCTAATATTTTTTCCTTTGTCATAAATGGAAATAATTTATATGCTGCCCTAATATTTTGTAAATCACTGCCTTTTGGAAACATTCTTATAAATTTATATACAAATCTTGGTAATAATAAATTTCTTACGAACATTACCGGAATATTTATTTTTGGAAATACATCCAAAAATGATTTGTTATTTTCAGATATATATATTATCGCAATCTTATCTCTTGGTGTGATATAAACCTTTTTATCTGTTGTAGAGAACAACATAAATTGATTTGGTTTTTTTGCTTCCAATAATAAATCATTTGACATTTTAAATCACCCCTATTTTCAGTATAGCATTTCAAGAATAGAACTGCTCATTTGAGTTGTACCATCTATATCTTGATGATATGCTGTGATCAATCCTTGATGGAATGAATTCTGTATATCTTCAAACATCAATCCCAATTTCCAATTATCCAAATATGGAATCGATTTTATTCCAACCTTATATGGATTCCATTTTTTAGTTAATCTTGCCAACAATCTATGATTATCAAAATCTCTCAAAATTTGAGACATCAATACTTCAATGTGAACTAAATCCATTGTCGTGATGTCATTATATTTATCCCATATTCTATTAAAGATTGTCAAAATATTCCTAACATTTTCACGCTTATCCAAATAAGAGACCAACTGATCTATAACCAGAGAAAAATTATCTTCTTGATCTGCTACAATAAAAAACTGTTCTCCTGCTTTCACATCCAAAATAATTTTTTCTTTATCAATAAATACAATTTTATTTCTCAATATGGTTATACCCGTATCTGCTTCTAATAATACATTTCCTTTTGTTGGATGATCTAATATCATGAATAAACTTGGGATAAGAATATTTCCTTCCTGTGTTTCTATTATTGAATTTTTTTGAATTGTTCCTAATAATATTTCCAGTTTGATGTTTTGCAATGCAATAAGATTTTGCCCATCCTGTTTGAATATTCCTTTCAATTCATTTTCATCTAATTGAGTTTGATTTTTTATAAATGCTTTCATAATATCAAAAATTTGAACAGAAACTATACCTCCGGTATGGAACGTTCTCATGACCAATTGTGTTCCACGCTCACCTATAGATTCCCCAGCAAGAACACCAATATTTTTAGTTTTGATGATTTCTCTTAATTTTCCATAACATGTGTGGCATATTTCTCTTGATTTGCAGAATACTGGAGATCTTAATTTTAAAACTTTAAATCTAGAAACATTATCTGGGGTCAATTCAATTAAATTCTCATTGTCATCCAAAACATATCTTCCATAAACCCTGCTGCTTATGTTGGGGCTATTGGCTATATCAAATGTCCTGTTTGTCTTACAGTCGTGGACATCCTCGGATAATCTGCAACAACTCAACGCAAAAACTAATTTTCTAGTCAAGTATCCAGTGTCTGCAGTTTTTAGTGTTCTATCTGCCAATCCTTTTCTTGCACCACTACCAGATGCAAAATACTCCGATGGTTTTAACCCATCCACAAATGAAGAAGAAATTGATGTTGTCAGATTATTACCAGCATCAGAAATTAATCCCTTCACTCCCAACATTTGTGTTATCTGAGACATCTTACCAGACGCTCCAGATATAATAGAATCATATATCGCAGATCCACTATTCTTTAATCTTTCAAGAATGACTTTTCCCATATCTTCTATTATTTTTGTTTTTTCCGATAAGTCATCTGTTTTCTTAAATAACTCTCTTAATTTTATAATTTCTTTATCTTCGCTTATTAATAAATCATCCAATACAATACTTCTTGGATAAATTGTTATAACCTTATATGATAATTCTTGCAATTCCTGCACCACATTATTAAGCCTATCTTTATAAAACATTAATAATTTTTTGAACAGTGGTTGAAATTTCTTACTATTAATTGTTTCAAGAATATATCCATACTCTTCAGCATATTCTTTAAAGGAACTATTAAATAAATATTTTCCAACAGTTATTGTTTTACCTTTAATTTTTATTCCTTTTTCAATATTTTTAAGCATCTCATTAATATCAATGACACTCCCAGTATACATTTCTTTAATCACATAATCTTTTGTCAATATATATATACCTTGAAAAATATCTTTTTTCAATTCCAAAGATGGTTGATACATTCCCTTATGAGAATTCATTGTCATTAATAGTTCTCTTGCTTCAGTGGTCGCTTCATCTGTTAGCAGGGCATAAACAGCCATAGTATCTTGAACAAACACACCGTCGGCGGTAGAGAAGGTATACCAATCTTCAACTGTAAAATCATATCCAGTTGTTTTAGTTTCATCTCTAGTTATTTCTATTTCAGATATAGGAATTAATTCAAGATTTTGTTTTTCAAGATTTTCTTTTATTGACATTTAATTTCCCCTAATTTTAATCTAAACTTTAAGTTTCCACAATCCCACAACCTATATAACCCCTCTTGGGCTCTCAATATCCATTCTGGAATATCCAAAGGCTCATCTTTACGTTTTCTATATTTAAATCGATGATATCTATTCATATTTTTAACATACCAATAATTCAATCCTGTCCAACCAACATCCTCGAAACCAAGCGTTCTATATAAATCACCATTACTCCACCTCAAATCAGCATATGTAAAAATTTCTTTTGGTTTATTTTCTTTTATAAAAAAAGAAAGAAATTTACTAGCCATTCCAGTAATGGTATAATCTATTTTAACAGCAAATCTTGACAATTCATAAATATTATTATCTTTATTTTTGTTTCCTTTAGATATACTTGGTTTTGAAAATGTCATAACAGAAACCAATTCATTTTCATGGAAAGCACCATATCTCATTCCAGAGTTATCATTGCCTTGAATATGATTTTCATCTAAAAAACTTCTGCATATATCACTAGATATTTTAACGATTTTACATTTTCTAGCATATATTTTATTATTATTTTTATGTAAGATGTTTCTTATTCTTGATTTTACAATTTCTTTTTTATTACACCATTCATCTTCAAATATTTGTATTAATTTAACATTCTTTTCTTCTGCCTTTTTATACTTTATATGGTGTCTTCCCATTTCCTCTTTTAATATATTTTTAATAAATTCTTTATTTTCTAAAATATTATCCTTATTATATTTTGTAATTTCCGGTCCTTCGGAATGCCACCATATTCCATTCATTTCTATACCGACATTATAATCCAGAAGATAAAAATCTATCTCCAATGGCGATATTATTTTCCTATCCAACGCAGTATATTTTACGTTCAATTCCATCAAAAAAGATTCCATCTCCAATTCCATATCTGTTCTATAGGATGGATAACAATCCATGCACCTAACAGATGATTTATTAAATGTCAAGAAAGAAAATTTTTTTCCGCATTTATTGCAAATCGCAGTTCTTTTATCTGAATATACAAACATATCCTCTATTGAATTCTCAAAAGTATAGTTAAGAATCAGATCATTATATATTAACTCCAATTTTTTCTTCCAGTTTTTATAAAAAGATTTTTTAACTTTAATTTTAGTTTCATCAGATTGACTAATGTTATCAACCCCGTATTTATTTTTAACTCCATCTTTTTGAAGTTTTTTACCTTCTTTACTCTGCCATGGATATTTTGTTCCCCAATTCTTCAAAGAAGTATTTATTTTTTTTGTTTTGAAATCTTCCGATTGGCTTATATTATCAACCCCATATTTTTCTAACATTGTCTGTTTCATTTTATCTTGAACTTCTTTTGATTGTGCTGGATTATCAACTCCAAAATGTAATCTTGTAGTTTTTTTCTTTTTTTCTTTAATTAATTCTGATTGACTATTATGATCAACGCCATATTTTTTTCTGGTGCTTTCTGTTGCTTTTTTTCTAACCTCTTCTGATTGTAATGACCAATCAACACCATATTTTTCTTGATTTATATTTTTTATTTTATCAATTATTTTTTTGGATTTACTTGGGTTATCAACACCATAATTCTTTACCCATGTTTCTTTTTTCTTTTCGAGAATTCCGGGTATTTGACTCGCATTTGTAACTCCGTATTTTTTAATTAAAGTTTCTTTATTTTTATTAATAACATCCGGATCTGAATTTTTACATTTCGAGCAACAATATTTCCTATATCCGACATTTAAACCATCAAAAACTGTTTTATTCCCACATATTTTACATTTTCCTTCATTTTCATTTTCTTTGATATATTTATCATAGTAGTCATTGATGGATATATTATGTTCCCATTTCATATGCCCAAATGATTTACAACCTAATTCTTTCCCGCATATTCTACAAATATGTTTTTCATTAACACTCATTTTTACAATCCTCTTTATTTCTTTACCAAATATTTACCATCTGGTTCTAATAGCAAATCATTTGGTGTTATTTTTTTAAGGCAACCGTCCTTTTCGTCATACACAATTAAACTATGATCCATAGATACCCAAAAATCCTCAAATCTATTTTTATCATCATGCAATTTGAACATTTCTAGATTTTCGTGTTTAGAATATTCTGTTATTTTTTTATTGTCAATATCGCCAGTGGAAAGATCTATGGCCTTAATCGATATATCTTTTATTGGTTTAAATTTAGTAACTATAATCCCAGAATCTTTTATCTTCGTTTTAATTTTTTCCACCAAACCAGAATTTTCTATGTCACTAATATGTATTAATACTTCTTTCCCATCTACAAATAAAAGTATATTGCTTAAATTTGAATCACCGTCGAAGTCAGCGTTCAGTCCCTCGCATACGGCATTGTTTATTCTCAAAACACTTCCATCAACAATAACAGGTTCAAATGCCCTCCAACTATCTCTATGAAGAGCAGGATCTCTTTTTGCACAAATCATTCTATCTTTAGAAACTTGAATAACAATTTTCTTAATTTCGCCATATAAAGGAGAATCAGATTTGATCATGTTTTGACTGATATCTTTCAAAACCTTTTTACATTTATCCAAATAATCTTCCTTTGGATACATTTGAGAAAGCATATCAAAATATATTTTTTCTTGCTGTAATAATGAATGCAATATAAATGGTTCAAATATTCTTACAGCAATTCTCATTGTTATGCCCATCTTGTTTGGTGGCATTTCTGGGTCACCAACTATAACACCTCTACCCGAATGATCTACCCTTTTTCCCAATAAATTAGATCTATAATATCCTGTTTTCTTTCCCAATTTAAGTTTAATAAATTCATATAAATTATTATATGCCAATTGAATTTTAGAAACAAATGTTGAACGGGTCAATTCATCAAACCCATCCAGATTTGAAGGAATAGATCTACACACCTTAATAATTTTTATATAATATTCATTAAGCTCATCAGGCATAAAATCACCAGTCTGTCTATTTGGGTATATAGGTCTTCTATCTGGAGGAATGATTGGTATTTTAGAAGTAAAAAGTTTTTTCTTATTATTTTTTAATATATTTGCAAATGCAGTTCTGTCAGGTGTATCCACCCTGAATTCAAGACTATTATACACCGTTATTAAACCAACAATACCATAATGCTCTGCATCTCTTTCGGCTAATTCTATGGCACCTTCTTTAGTTACATTAAATCCCAAATCTTGATTAACAATGTCTTTAATTTTTTGATCTAGTCTTATAAGTATTGAAAAAACAACGGGATTGAAAATCTTAACTCTTAAATCAATACAAGCATACGCTGAATGATATTTTTCACTTCCCTTAGAACCAAATATAATTGGGCTGAACAATCCAGTTTCAGAATATTGTTGTAATCTTTCATTTTTGAATATTTTTGAATCATTCACTATTGGCAAATGAGCGCAAAAACTTTCTAGATCTAATAAAGATAATTTGGTTTGCTCAGCCATTTATACACTCCTTGTATTTCAAAGTTATTTATTTTTGTTCACTAGTTTCCTTATTTGCTAAAGAATTTTTTAATTTTATTGTATCCATTATTTTTTTTCTCCTACTTTCGGATTTATCGTATATATCATCGTCGATTGTAAATACAATTGAAGGATTAATATCACTTCCTAATATATCTTCAGGAAATAATAATTTTGGCGGGGATAATACATTTTTCATTTTCTCATCGTCGTTAATATAATTTACCAAATACTCTTTTAGTGATATGCTTTCTTCATAATTATTAATAGAAACTATACCGGGAATATAAAACAAATTTTTAAATTTGTCAATCCATTCAGGAGTTAAATTCATCATACTTCCCCCCTTACTCCATATTTCTTTCCATTGTCACCATGGTTAAGAAAAATTTTCTAATTTTCTCAAATTCTTCATTCTTATCATCAAATAATTTAATCATCGTATCAATTATAATTTCAACCCAGTCATCTGTTATTGTAACGACATTTCCTTTGACGATATCATACACATAAGGCATTCTCAAATCTTCAATAATATAATTTAATAAATTGATAACTATGCTTTTATCCTTTATACCATAGAAATTGACATCCTTTTCCATAATAGCAGTGTAGTATTTTTTTATTGTTTTCTTTCTAATATTCTTACTGACAGAATTTTTTCTTGTTTTCACTACTCTCAATAACAATGATAATTTTTGAAAAAATGGATCTTCAGGATATAATTTTGAAATAAGTTGTGAAATAAATAAATTATTCAATACGATATAGTGTGTCTTTCTTTCATTTAAAAAGCTGGTAGAAATTCCAGTTATTTTTGATGTTATTAAATTTCCAATGGTATACATGATTGGGGATACTGTTACATCTGCAGATCGCTGTATTAAATTATCAACACTTTCTTTATCAAATAAATATTTCAATCCAAATAAAATATGATTATTGAACATAGATTCATTCATAATTAATTTATCGACATCTAGTGCCATCAAATATTGCTCAAAGTAATTTTCATTGTTATCGCTAATAATAGTAGAATTTATATTAGTTCTAATAAGCCATGTGAACTTTTCGTTAATAACTGAAACAATAAATGTCATTGGATTCTTTTTAACTCCAAAATCATAGGTAACTAAAAACTGATGCATAAATGAATTAAACATCATTAGAGAATATCCTATGTTTTGGTATCCATATTTAATAGATACTAAATTCCATAACATTTTGTCAGATAAAGAAAATTTAAAAGATAATTGTCTAATCAGTCTATAAAGAATATCAACAAATCCAGCATTATATAATTCACCTGTTACCACAAACATAAATTTTTTATAGAGATATTCTGTAAAATTATTTTTATCAAATATAAAAGGAGAAATCAGTTTTAATGAAATTATTGTTTCCAATAACATTTTCATCATTTTTTCGTCTATATAAAGAGATTTCCCAGTCTTCTTAGTTGGATTACAATAATTGGAAACATCAATGTCCATCATCTCAAATCTTTTCTTTGAAATAAAAGAAACATCTTTTAATTTCTCAAAGAAATTATCCCAATCTTCTGCAACATAATATTCGATTAATGATCTGATGAATGGTTCATATTCTGAAACTAATAATGTTGATCCTTTGATAAAATCAATTATTTCGTCGCAAGAATTTCTCATTGTCAAATTCTTTATAGCAAACTTCCACTTATATCCATCGCTGAATATAAATTCTCCAAATTTATTACTTTTTTCCTGAGATTGAATAAGTTTCATATTTAACGCCCTCCGAAAAAATTTTCTTTGTTATGATATATGTACTTTAAAAAATCTAAAAAAAAATAAATATAAACACAAAAAAATGGGCACTCTGAGAAAACCCAGAGTGCCCAAAATATTTATGTTTCAAACCTGTTATTAAAACAGGAGGGCTCTAAAATAATATTACGTTATTTCCAGCACACCAAGACCTTTGTGATGCACGAATGCAGTTCCATACCTGGTCAGCACGCTGAAAGATGGTTTATATCCCTTGGGATACGGAATGACCAATCCAGGAGTATGCATAATCAAATAGAACACTGATTTATGCTCTTCATTCGGACCCGGTTTGTAGACGAGCAGCATTTTGTTCTTTTCCTGTACAGGTGAATCGATGACAGTCATATTGCCACCTTCAATCTCTGCAGCTTTATAACCGACAACCGATTTGCCCTGACGATCATAATCAACTCTATAAGTATCCAGATCCCTTAACAGAGCTGCATTAAGAGTGTTCGCGGCCATAACATTAGCTTCACCAAGTCTGGTGTCATTCGAGATCTCAGCAGAGATTTCGTTGATTGGGGTGATAATGTTTTCATGCCACGATTTCGGACCCCAGTCATAGCCGACAGGAGCATTCTTAGTGAACTGCTGAATATGGGTAGCAGGAACCAGAGCTGGATTATAAACCACACCAGTCAAAGACTTAAGAATGTAGTTATCCAGATCAAGAGCAATCTGCGAACCAATCAGGTCGAGAATAATGGATTCAAGTTCAACATCATAAAGAGACTTGACATCCATTTTCTGCTGCACAGTATATGAAACTTCGATCTGCCTGTCAACGATCGGAATCCTGATCTTGTCAATTTCAATTTCCATTTTTGAAGAAACTGTATTTTCTTCGATAGAAACTGTTGCTTCGACCTTAGCCTGAGTAGCAACACCATTCACCGAGCTAAATGTGATTGTTCCATTCAGGAAGTCAACTTTTCCAGTGACAACATCAGTTGCAGCACCGAGAGTTACAGGAATATAGAAATTGCCATCAACAGTTGTGATCTGGTCAACTCTATAAATGTTTGCGCCATCAGTGATCTCAAGAATCTTAAGATCTCTTTCAATGTGAGCAGAAGCAGGAGTTAACCCACCAGCAGCTGCCAGAAGATCGGTAGAACCTGGGACCGCACAAACGAATCCACCTGGAACACCAAGGGTCGGGCCTCTGGAGATATCGGTGCTCATTGAAGGAGCATCATAGTTATTCACATCGTTCCATCTGTTGAACTTAGCTCTCATGATGGGTTTGATGATGTCCACTTTATCAGTGGTTGCAAAAGTGATAAGATCTTTTGCAATCAAACGAGGATAAAACACGGGAATCAACGGCAGTGAAAGAACTTCATAGTGGGACAATGAACCTTTTGCATTTTCCATCAAAAGAGTTTCCCTGGTTCCTTTAGCCATAGTCTTAATATTAATCCTGTCATGTGCATCCGTGAATGGGGCTGACAGCGACTCCACATAATAATTGAATGCTTTCTCATCAGCTAACACGTTAGTATTCTGAAGAGGATTTGAAAGATCAATACTAAAATTTTTCTTAATACCCCTGAAACTTTCAATCAGTAGGTCTTTCGTAACAAAACTGTTTTGCTTAGCCATTATAATTACCTCCTAATATTTTCCAATATCTTGGACTTTACTTCTTCTATTATTTTATTCTGCTTTTCCAGCTCATTAAACGACATTGTTTTCAATTTCTTCATTATAAGTTTAATGTCACTTCTTAATTGCAGTGAAAGGAATTTTTTCTCGGCAATAAAAATTAAATTATTGACAATTCTTTCACTAAGTTGCATTTTTTTGTATTCATAGTTTAAACTTTTCAATTTTGATAAAATGTCATTTAACTTTTTTAAAATAATTTTAGTCTCATTCTGAATACCTAAATACCTATTTCTAATCTCTTCATTCTCTCTATCAACAAAAGGTTTTAGGTAGAAACCAAACTTATTTCTGACTTCAATCAATCTTTTTATTGGATAGTTACTTTTTTCTTTTCCAATAATATCCATCATTTTTCTAAATCCTCACTCTTCTTTAATGAGTTTTTTGAGTTTATCCAACCCAATTGCTATATTTTCTTCCGATTTAACAATTTTAGTTTTAAAAACTTTTTCCTGTATTTCGGAAGTTGATAACTTCTTTTTCAAAAATTCCAATTTACTAACTGCTGCTTCTAACTTTTCTTTTAGATACTTAACTCTTTTACCCTCGGATCCAAATCCCTGGGTAACTATCTCCATCATGGTATTTATTAAATTCTGTTTATTATTTTGTTTTTGTTCATAAATGTTAATCATAAACTACCCTCCTATTTTTTCATGGTTGTTTTTTACCAACATATATCAAGATATTAACTTGTTTTCTCCTTGACATTTTTAAGATAATCTTTTGCTTTAGACGCAAATTTCTTTGTTTCTTCTTCTGGTGCTTTCCCAGAAAAGAATCTAAGAATTCTTCTTCCAACTGGAACTAATAATTTGGCACTGACAACTCCAACAACTGCCAAAGACAACCACATCATTGACGTTGATAATAATTCTCTTGGTATTTCAATTGTAAGAGGAATATTATTTCTAGATTTTATTCCGATTAATGTTGAAAGATCTTTTATCATTCCTTTGAGGTATGGAATAGCTTTTTTATATTCCCCAGATCTAACAAATTTTTCGAATTCTGATTTATTAGACAATGTAGTATTTTTTATTTCTTTAATAATTTCAAGACTATCTTTTACTAATTCTTTATCGACTTCCTCTTTCAGCACTGCAGACTCACCCATTGCACTTTTCATGGCCAATTCTCTACTTGCTTGACTGTGCTTTATAGCCATATCTGTTTTAGAACCCAACATTGCAGTTAAAGCTGCCAATAAAGCCACAGAAACTTTTCCAATATTATTAACAACCAATACACCAAGACCTGAAATAATTGGAGCTATCACTGCAGATGATCCTGCGATTTCATTCAAATATTTTTCTACTATATATTTATCTTCCATTTCAAGAATACTTTTAATATTACTTTCATTGAGAATGTTTAATGAACTAGATATAGTTTCTATTTTGATACATTCAGAAAAGAAATGTAAATTATTTTTGGTTAATTTCAATTTCATTTTATATCCTCCCTTAGCACCATTTATTCAGAGTTTCAAATAATATTTTTTCAAAGTTTTCGCTTTTAACACCACTGGATAAATTTCCAATTTTTAAGCTTTCTTGAATATTATAAAATTTTTCCTCTGAAAGATTTCTAAAATGGGCTTCCATATGTGATGGTGTTGAAACAGCATCATATGATACCAAATAATCAATATGATCCACAACAACATGGTCACCAACTCTATTTCCTTGACCTATGGCTCTAAGAGAAAATCCCAGCGGAACATCATCTTTAATTATTTTGACAACCTGGTCACCAAGACCAAACAATGTTGATTCAACAATTCCCCACAATTCGTTATTTTCAAACCAAAATTTAGTGATAACATGTGAGCATCTTTCCCATAATACAGTCGAAAGTCTTAATTCAACTGCTTGTTCATCACCATAATTTGCAAGCATTGGATGATCTAATTCACCAACAAATCCTCTTGGATTTATAAGAGTCTCCATTTTGAATTTGAGGGCTTCTTCTAACGCTCGTTTTGTGTAGATCCTACCGTTTCTATTTTTACCGTCTACTGTTTGAAGAACAGCTTTAAATATTACCTTATTAGGAAGGCGAGTAAGAATAGTTCTTTTTGTTAGATCGGCTCCTTCCATAACTAAAAATCTATTTGACATTTCTATTTCCTCCCATTATGTTTAATTTATTTTTATTTTTATCTTCATGAGTTTCTTCAGTTGATTTTTTCTCTTCTTCTTCTTTTTCTTTTTTCTCTTCTTCATTAATATATTTAACCATATGTTCATCCATCTTCCAGACCAATTTTAAAATAACACCCAATATTCTTTTTAATATAACTATATCTGGAATTTTATCTTTCAATTCATCAACAATTTCATACATTACAGTTATCTTATTATTTATTAAATCATTTATTGGGCAATTAGGATAATATCTTCTAAATCTTTGAAATGTTCTATCAAAATTAAAAACTATATTTACAATCTGTTTAGATGCCCACTTAGTTTCCAATGATTCATTGAGAAAATTAGAATGTTGGAGTTTCTTCTTCTTCATTTGCATTTGAATCCAATTCCCCCTCTATATCTTTTTCTGTCTTATTGAGTAAATCACTATCAATATATTTATTGATGAATTTTTCTTCTGATAAATCTAGACCCTTAATGACTTCTTTAAATTCCTTAAGAGCACCAAAATATTCACTTTCTCTTGTTAATTCAACACTCCGTGGCCTTGGAAATAAAACATCAACAAAATAACATTCTTCACCATACACCATTTTATATATGGCCCTAACTAAGCGATTAAGAGTTATTTCAAAACACTTCTGATAACTGATTATTGTTTTTGCAAAAATTATATTTTCATGCGACAATGTTGCTCTACTTTCTATATTTTCTTCAACGCTTAAATATGGGGGAGGAACATCCAATCCAGCAATAAATGAATCTCTCATTGCTTTATAGTCATCTATCTTCGCATCTAATCCAGCAGGAGGAGTTACAGTATCAAACTCCACAAATCTTTTTCCATCTTTCATAGGAATAAATATATCCTCGAAAGTTGTAATCATGGAAGGAACCGTATCCACACCACCAGTATCTCCAAGAGAGAATTTTCTTCTCGAATATAATTCTCTCCAACGTTCAATTATATTTCTAACATTTTTTTCTGCGCCCATTTCAAGTGCAATTAATCTTTTTTCTGTTGACCTAGTTAGACGCATAAGTGCCATCAGTGTTTTAAAAAGAACAACCATCTTAGCATCAAATTCCAAAAATGCAAATATTGATTCCCCAAATGGATCATATTCATCAGAATCTATTTTAAAATGAAACATCATATCCGGAGGAACAAATCTCATTTCAGCAACATTATTTCCCATTCTTGCACTCGTGTTATCATTATAAAATAAATACATTCTGGTTAACATTATTTTAAGATCCCTATTGTTATCTATCTCTTCCACTATTTTTGCATTATGTGCCAGATGACCTTTTATTTTTCTTAAAAATTCTTTCATGTGATCATTATTTGCTATTTTATATAAAATATTATTTTCAATTTTTGGAGCATTTAATAAATCTTTTGGAAAAATAATATACCCAAAACAAACCTCATCACCTATCCTAACAACCAAACCAGGATTATGTTTTACGAGTAAAATATTTTCCAGACTGGTATTATTAGTCCCAGCTTCTTTGTCTTCTTTGTCTTCTTGATCTTCGGCTTTATCAACTATCGTTTGTGCTATTTCCTCATTCTCAATTAATCTTCTTAATGATATTTTATCAAATGGAGAAGATTTAACTTTAAATTTAATATTCAATGTTTTTTTAACATCTTCTTCAAGATTGAGAGATTCTGTCAGCACACCTTTCTCCCTCAATTCTTTATTCATATCTAATAACTCTATAAAACTATCACCATATTTGCATGTAGTTTTAGTAGTTTTTTTCATTTCACCTTTGAAATCCAATGTTTCTAGAATTTCCAAAATATTTCTTTTTATCTCATTTTCTTTTTCTTTTGTGACTATATCCATATTCTTTCTAATATTAAATGCAGTGTCAGTAATACTATCTGGTGCCAATATTTCTGAAGATATTACATTCAATGCTTTTTTTGCATATGGTATTTTTCTAACCATGGCATCATATTCTTTATATCTACCAACTCTTTCA
>JALOBK010000004.1:9008-18820 GCA_023228325.1 bacterium | reverse complement strand
AATTAATCCGATTCCAAAACTAGATGAAATTCTAGAAAGGTTGAGTTCAATTGAAAAACTCATTAAAAATAAACTGGAAATTAAGAAGACAACTAGAAAGAAGAAAAAGATAGATGGGAGTGTCAATGAATAAATTTATGATAATTGCTACTGATTTTGATGGGACTATTGCACAGGAAGGAAACTTTCCTAAAATTGGGGAACCTATATCCGGGGCAATAGAAACACTTATAGAATGTAGAAAAATTGGTCATAAAATTATTCTCTATACATGTAGAGAGGGAAAACATCTACAAGAAGCAGTTGAGTGGTGCAAGGAAAGAGGTTTGGAATTTGATGCTGTAAATAAAAATTATATTGAAGTTGATGATACATTTTCCAAATCAAAACCATATTGGGATGTTTTAATTGATGATAGAAATTTTTCACCATACCATAGAAACATCACTCCAGAAGTTTGGGGAATATTTAGACACTATCTTGTTGAAGAGTTTACAAAAAAGGAGAATTCGAATGGATGAAGATAGAATTAAAATGATGAATGAATCAGTTATTGATGTTTGTAAATCTGTTGAAGATTCCGATACTATTATGAAATTAAAAGAATTTGTTATTCAACAGAGTATAATTAATCGCAATCTGATTGATATGGTTGATGTTTTAAATAAAAAAATTAAAATATTGGAAGATATAATAATGGAAGATATTGTTCAAAAAGATATTGATGATATAAAAGTTGGAGGAAATGATTAATGGAAAATATGGAAAATAGTTTGTTAAATGTTGAAAACAGGAGATTAGAATTAGAAAAATTATTAGATAAGCTAGATGTAAAAAATGAATTCAGAGGAGACAGAAATATAATTTTATCTCTGGTGTGGAAAGTATTCGAAAAATCAACATTGGTTGAAAAAGTATCAGAAACATTGGTGGATCTATATACGGAAAATAAAAATCTCAATGAAAAAATAGAAGATTATAAAGATATGATATCCACATTAAAAAGTTTTGTAGATAAAATGAACGAGAATAACTAAAGGGGGATACTGTTGTCTGTTATTATAATCTGTGATGAGTGCGGAAAAAAGATAAAAAATTTTCATATTGTAGCAATAAATAAAGATATATGTCTAGATTTTTGTGATGATTGTATAAAAAATCCAGATATAGAAAAAGCAAAAGCAAATCATGATTATTTTTATGGTGATAAAAAAATCTTTTTTAAAGGGGAATAAATAGATGTCAACTCATAAAAGCAACTACGAGCTATTAGAAGAATGGTTTGAGGAGTTATCCACGTTTAGACCAAAAGATAAGTTCTTAAAAAAATTAGAATTGAATAACAAGAGCGGTGTTAAATATAGAATATACACCGATGAGCATTACTATGACATCACGGCATTGGATGGTCCAGATGGTGGGTTTCTAGGAGCAGTTGCAATGTGCCGGAAACAACTACCAAATGAAAATTTTAAACGTGGTGATGATTTATATTATGGACCTTTTAGAAAAGATACATGGAATAATATTCTCAAGGATATTGTTGCTTATGAGTTGATTAGCATTTCTTAATTTCAAATATAAAGCTCGGATTTTGGATATAAGATCCGAGCTTTTTTTGCGTTCATAATTTCGATCAAAATTTCCTCTTTTTTATGATCCATTAAATTACATATATAGATTAATTGATAAGTCAGTTATTCTTTTTTTAAAAGGAGATATGGTGTCAATTCAAGTCCACAATATAATTTGTTTTGTTTTTGGATTATTTCCGGAGAAAGGAGAGTAACAGCAAATGAAATTTTCATTCAAATTGGTATGGGAATTTGAAGCTCTCGATGATCCTGCTGCAAAGAAGATAATAAAAAAAATAGAGGAGGAAGTTTCAAAATTAAATAATATTCAAAAACCAACAAATATTATTTTAAGTAATCTTGATCGATCAACTGGAAATATATTGAAAAGGTAGAGAAAGTTTCAAGGGGGAGTGAAATGCAGCAATCGGTCGGGTTTAATGGGGTTGGGATTCCAGTATGTCTGTTGGATCTCAAGAACACTCTGAAAATCAGGGTGTTTGAAAAAGAAGAACCAAAAGAAATTGCAGTGAAAACTTTTGAGGAATACCTTTCCTCAATGAAAGTTACCAGATCAAATACGGAAAGTATTATCAATGCAAAAAAAGCGTTAGATAATGTAATTTCCGAATCCTTCATCGAGTGGAGAAAAAGACTAGAAGAGATGCTAAAATGAGTATTTGCCCATGGTGTAAAAAAGAAGAAGCAACAAAAGAAATAAAAGTTTCCAGAGGAGGAGTAGAAAAGATATGTGATACATGTTATTATGCACATAATCTAATCTACAAATCTTATGATAAAAACAGGAGTGTAGAGATCTGTTTAGATGATGGCGGATTGCGTTGAAGGTTGGGAGATTAAAACCAGCTGGAGATGGCCGTCGTCTGGAGTCAGCCTCCCTTAGAGCCCGAAACTTTTGTTAGGGATTGGGATCGGTGTTGGGTGTTGAAGCTAGCCGGGAAACCGGAGGTGGAGCTCTTCCGAGACAAAGCTGGCGAAAAGGTCAAGGATAAACCCGCAGACCTCACTCCGTGGATATGCTGCACGGAGCCTCGAAAGAGGCAAAATCAAATAGTTTAACACTTCCATCTTTTGAATCCATCTGATTACGAAATCCGATAATGGCTAGCCCAATGGATCGGAATAGGCAGATGGTGGAGTTATGCTGCCTTTTATTGGGACCGCCCACCTGCGATCCCATGGTACCACATAAAAGGAACAACAGTCATAGCGAAAGGCGTAAGAAATAAGTTACATCCTATTATATAGAATAGGAAATCGCCCATGCCGCAGATGTAACTGTGCGGCCCCTCTCTCTTTTTTTTAAAAAATTTTGACAGGAGAAAATATGAATTTCATAATCACTGGTGGTCCAGTCCATGCATATTTAGATTCAGTTAAAATTATCACCAATAAGTTTAAAGGAAAATTAATGCTAAGTTTTATTGGTGATTTATGGAACTTGATGCTCAAAAAGGGATATAATTCGGAAGAATTTATTACATATATAACCACTAATTTAAACCAAGTAGAATCTCCTTGGAATACAATATATCACAATGGGTTTGAAGACTATCGTGAAATTTTGATAGATTTGGCAAAAAAAGATAATAATTGTTTTATACTGGGAGCTGCTGTTGCAAATCTAATTCCGTCATCCCCATGGAAAAATAAATTTCCAAGTCATGAATATTCAGAAAATGATATAGTGAATATTCCATTCAAAATAGCTCCAAGAATCATAAATGAAATTAAAAGAATCAACAATAAAAATATTTTGTTTGGATTTAAATTATTGGATGCCCAGGATGATGAATTATTAAGAGCGGCATATTTAACATTAAAAGAATCGAAGGCAAATGCAATATTTGCAAATAATCCAAGCAATTTAAATAGAATACTTATTCTAAATAAAGAATGTGGAATTAAAGAAATTAGAAGGAATCAGTTGGCAGAATATATATTCCAGAATGCCACAAATCAATATTACAAATCAATACAGGAAGAACCAAGAAATCTAAATCCTAAATGGTTGGAAAAAATAAATAAAATAAAAAATAAATTTTCAAAGGAATTTATAGAATCAAATATTGGATTTAATACCTCACATGGTTGTATTGCTATTAGATTAAATGATAATAAATTTTATACCACTATCAGAAATAAAAATAGAATTGATTATATTGACAAATTAATTATGGTTGAACATGTTGATCATGAAAATAGAGTTGTATTATACTCATCAATGTTCGATCAAGAAAATACAAAATCACCAATAAATTCTCCATTGCTATATAGAATTTTTGAAACAAATAGAAACGTTGATCATATAGTTCATTTACATTTAAATATTAATGAATTAAAATCGTTAGAATATGCGCCATCTGGAACTTTAAGAGATTCTTTAAGAGATGAATCATTGATTAATTCATCCTTCAATATAAATGAACACGGTGCTTATTTACTGTTCAACAAAGAGGGAAATCTAATATGAACAATTTAACTTATGAACAATACGTAATTTTATATGCTAAATATCTTGATAATAAAAATTTTGAAAGTATTCTCGGAGATACAATTAAAAGAAAAAAAGACATAGTGTGTTTAGATTTATGTGGTGGAACTGGAGATCTATCTGAATTTTTATTAAATAAACTACAGACCAAAAAAGTTTGGTATGTAGATGAAAATTCAAATATGATAAGATCATCTCTGATTCCACATAGACTTATCAAAATAACATATGCCAGTGTTAGGAATTTTATATTTCTTTTGAATAATTGGGAATATGATGTGGTCGTATGTAAGCAAGCAATCAACTATTGGTTTAACGAAGAAATTATAAAACAACTTCATAAATCAATTAAAAAACATGGAATATTAATGTTTAATACTTTTACAAATATTCCCGAAACATATTCTTCTAAAAAATATACATATAATAACAGAAACTATTTTGAATTAAACACAGTTTCAAAAAATAATATAATTATGCATACCCAACATTGTGAGGATTTAATTGACACAAATTCATTTCCATATATATCTGAAAAAGAATTCAAAGATGTATTAGAAAAGTATTTTAATATTGACTTAATAAAAATAAAAAATTCTGCATATTATATATGTAAAAAAATTTGAGGAGATCCAATGAGAGTTATAGAGTATCTGAAAAAATTTTCAGATATAAACGAAGGTTTAAAAAATCTTGAAACTGAATTTGGTATAACAAATAAATTATATGAAGATAGAGTTGTATTAAATTACGATCAAATTGAATCACATAAACATCGTTTCAATCCTATTGTCAGGGAATGTAGAGCATTGATTTTATCCATTCCAACTTTAAATATTTTATGTAGATCATTTGATAGATTTTTCGATCACGGAAAAGATAAAGAAGATTTTGATATCACAAAAAGTTATTGCACAATCAAAATTGATGGATCATTAATTAATGTATATCATGATGGAATAAGATGGCAATGTTCAACAAGAAAAATGGCATTTGCAGAAGGAACAGTGTTTTCAAACAATGACAAAACATTCAGAATGTTATTCGAGGAAGTGTTAGGAACTTCAGTTGATGAAATGTTCAAAAATTGGTCTGATATTAAATATACATATATTTTTGAATTAGTTTCACCTGAAACAAGAATTATAAATCGTTATCCAAAAACAGCAATACATGGGATTACAATAAGAAATAAATACAATGGAAACTATTTGAACTATTACGAAGCCGCCGAGATATTTGAGAAACATCTTCCGATGATAAATCCATACGTAAAAGGTCCAACATTTAAAAATATAGATGAAATACTAGAATCACTGAAATCTCTCCCATCATTAGGTGAAACATTTGAAGGTTATGTTTTTGTTTATGATGATGGGCATGGTGGACAAACAAGATTAAAAATTAAAAATCCAGCGTATTTGGCATTTTCAAATCTGAGATGCAATGGGCAATTGAATCCAAAGAGCATAATAAAAATTGTGTTATCATGCAATGAAGATGAATATCTTGCATCATTTCCAGAAGATAAACCATATTTTGAAAAATATATAGAATCCAGACAATATATGTACGATTCTATAAATAAATTGTCTGAAACAACAATGCATATTCAAGATCAAAAAGAATTTGCATTAAAGGTCAAAGACACACCAATTTCCTCAATCATGTTTATGCTAAGAAAAGGAAATGAACTTGGTAAAATCATTGATAATATGTCAGATAATGGTAAGATAACATTGTTTGAAAGGTTGGAAAAAGAGAGAGGTAAACATGTTTCGTAGTACTAATCCTGGAATTCTTAGTGATAGTTCTGAAATGAAAATTTTCAGAAGCAAAAACTACAAATACACTTTCAATAAAAAAACAGGATTCTTTGCAAGGTGGGGAAGAAACTCGGAGGATGATCCAAGTTTTGCTCCATTTGGACCTGAAATATTGGATATAGAAATATCAACGATATGCCATGGAATAAATAACAAGCCATGCTTACATTGCTATAAGAGTAACACGGGAACTGGAAAAAATATGACATTTAAAGTATTCAAAACCATTCTTGATAAAATGCCAAAAGTATTGACACAGGTTGCATTTGGTATTGGAGATATTGATTCCAATCCAGATATCTGGAATATATTTGAATATACAAAATTAAAAGGAATAGTTCCAAATGTTACAATAAATGGTTGGAATATAACTGATGAATATGCAAAAAACATTTCAAGTTTATGTGGAGCTGTAGCAATATCGAGATATGAACCAAAAGATGTTTGTTATAATGCGGTTAGAGAAATAACAAATCATGGAATGAAAAAAGTAAATATTCATATGCTGTTATCAGAGGAAACATATGATAAGTGTTTTGAATTAATAGATGATATCAAAACTGATGAAAGACTGAAAAATTTAAATGCTGTTGTATTTTTATCTTTAAAACCAAAGGGAAAAAGAAATAAATTTACCGTAATAAAGAATATAGAAAAATTAAAAAAATTAATAGATTATGCTTTTGAAAAACATATAAAATTTGGATTTGATTCCTGTTTTGTTCCAAATTTTCTCAAGTGCATAGAAGAGCATGAAAATTTTAAGATGTACGATTCTTTAAGTGAAGCATGTGAATCAAGTTGTTTTAGCAGTTATATAAATGCAGATGGAAGATATTTTCATTGTTCATTCACTGAAGGAGAAAAGGGATGGGAAGGAATTGATGTTGTAAACTGTAAAGATTTTTTGAAGGATGTGTGGTATCATCCTGAAACAATCAAGTTTAGAAATTTACTGATAAATCAAAAACATGATATAAGCAAGACTTGCAGAGCTTGTCCTATTTTTGATTTGTATTAGGAGGATTATTGAAAATTCGTTTGGATTTTGTAAGTAATAGTTCATCGTCGTCATATATTATTGATGAAACCGGATGTATAGAAAGTGGATATGATGCGGGACTTGATGATTTTGATTTGGTAGAATGTGTAAATGGACACATTTTGGAGGAAGACCATGTCATAAAAAATGATGATATGGAGATTGATGATTTTGATGAAATTCCAAAGGAATATTGCCCAATATGTCAAATGAAAACAGCATCAATATTTGATGTCTATAAGTATGCATTTAAAAAATTAGGAATGTCATATGAAGAATTAAAGAAAGAAATGCTAGAAAATTACTGCAATTATGAGGAATTAAAGAAAGATCTTTCTAAAGTAAAAATAATTTTGCCTGGAGACTAAATGAAAATAAGAATGGATTTTGTTTCCAATAGTTCATCGAGTTCGTTTGTATTTGCAGGATATGTTTTTACGAAAAATGAATACAAAAAGCACAAGAAAAAAATAATTCAAACAATTAAAAATTTTGATTTAAAATCAATAAATAGATTTGGTACAAGTCAGCTTTATATTGATATTGGACGAGATGACGAGGATATTCATATTGGTTGTTATAGCAGCGAGAGTGAATACGCAATTTTGGAATTAGAAGATGTTGAACAAACTATTAATGAGTTAAAAAAATTAAAAATTGAAGTTGGATTTGAAAATTCATTGAAAATTCAAGGTGGGAGTTATAGTGATGAATAAAGGGAGAATAAATGAAAATAAGAACTGATTTTGTTTCTAACAGTTCATCAAGTTCCTTTCTTATAGGAATTCCAAGTTCATATCTTAAGGAAATAAAAAAGAAAGGTGCTGAAGCAGTAAAAAAATACTTCTTTAAAGATGTTGAAGAATTAAAATATTATGATCATGTAATATCAACAGATCAAGCATCTGAAATATTATTTGAAGAAATAAAAAATGCAAAGATTGCGAAACAAGAAGAAATATTGGATCTTATTTATAATAGTTACATGATTGGTGATTATATTGATCCAGAACTAAAAAATCGTCATTTTAATAATAAACTAACCGATGTTGAAAAAGATGAAATGGAAAACAAAGAGAACGAAGAAAGAAATAGATTATCAAAAATATTTTGGAAAAATCATACAAAATATGATTATGAAAACACCAAATACATCATAATAGAATTTTCGGATAATCAAAGTGAAGAAGAATGCGTATTAGAGCATGGACCAACCTTTGATAATTGTTGTTGCACAATAAAAACTTTACGATTTTCACATCATTAGGTGGTGGCATGAAAATAAGAACTGATTTTGTTTCTAACAGTTCCAGTTGTTCATTTATTGTAGGATTTTATAAAGAAGATTTGAAAAAAATAAAAAGCATAAAAGATTTGAGAACATTCATGTATGGCAATAAAAATTATATAGAACACGAGGGAAAAAAATTGTCCACTGTTACAGCAGCAGAAATAATATATAACAAAATAAAATTCGGGCCAGAGCCGGAAAGTAAAATTATTTTGGCTATTGAAACATCCAATGAATTGCATAGATTTATTGATTTTGAGGATATGAATGTTGGTGACGATGAAAAATTAGATAATTATTACAAAGAAAGAAAAAGATTAGCAAAAATATTCTGGAAAAATGTCAAGGATGATTATGAACCAATAAAATACTATGTATTCCAATTTTGGGATAATTTATGCCAGAAGACAAGTGATGTGATGTCAAGTGGAAAAGAATTTGATCATACAAAAGTCGAACTGATTGAATTAAATTAAAACAATGAGGAGGAAAGATGAGATCCGTCGTTTCTATGTTCAAAGAAAGACTAAATGATTTGAAGAATTATCTACAATCCAAAAAAAGAGATTGTTATACATGTAAACATTTTGGTCACTACATAGAAACGAAATGTGGGGATCAAAAATTAAAAAAGGAAGTGAGTCACACCCATATATTCAGATGTTACAATACAAAACAAACCGATAATTATTTTAACAATCCAAAATCAACAAGCTGTATATGCCATGAATTCAGGAGGGTATCAAACGATGATGTCTGAAGAGAAATGCAAAGGGTGTAGTTACTTCTCTTCTGGAAATTGTAATCGCTGGGGTAAACCTATTCCAGTTAAAGAAATAGAATCGGAATTAACTGAGGAAGAATTCTTAGTTATGAAATGCACTGAAAAATGATTCACAAAAGAGAAGAAGAATATTTTTATCTTCTTCTCTTTTTTCTGGAGTAAAAAATGATTAAGTTAAAAATTCTAGGTTCTGGGAGTGCTTTTTGCAACCCACAACATAATTTCAATTCAATGATTCTTGTTCAATTCAAGTGTGCAGGGGAAGGAATTTATAGAAACTTATTGTTGGATTGTGGTTCTGATTTCAAAGCTGCATGTTTTTATCATGGAATTCGTCCAACAGACATTGATGCAGTTTATGTTTCACATTTACATGGAGATCATATTGGTGGTTTAGAATATTTGGCGTTTGCTTCATATTTTATGCCGCCGTACAGAAAACCAAAATTATTTATTACATCCGCACTTATGAAACAATTATGGGATGATTCTTTGAAAGGTGGATTGGAATCTCTAGCTACTAATCAAATTAGAGATGGCAAAACAATTTCACAGCTTGACACTTATTTTGAACCATACCCGGTTATGTATAATGAATCATTTGAATTTGAAGGAATTAAATTTTCTCCGATTCAAATGGTCCATATAGTTACTGGACGTTATTTCAAGGAAACTTATGGGTTGATGATTGACACCGGATATAACAAAATATTTTGGACTTCTGATACGCAATTTGCTCCCAAACAACTATTTGGAAACTATAAGGAAGCCAACGTTATT
>JALOBK010000004.1:0-8998 GCA_023228325.1 bacterium | reverse complement strand
AAATCTGATGTACATGCACATTATACCGATCTTATTACACTTCCAGCGGAAATAAAAGAAAAAATATGGCTAATACATTATCAAGATAATCCAACCCAAAATGCACATGAAGATGGTTTTGCTGGATTCTTACAACGTGGGCAAGAAATTGAGGTTAATTAAATGAAGGAAAACAAGTGGCTTCTTACCAGCAACATTCTGATTGGTATTATAATTATTCAGGATATGGTTATATCACTAACCTTTAGATACAAAGGAGAATTGTCCTTATCAGTGGATTACTGGCACTCAGTACTGCTTTGGTGGATCATATGTCTACTGATCAATAGGGAGAGGTCATGAAAAAAATTGCAATCTATCCAGGAACATTTGACCCTATTCACAATGGACACGTTGATATCATCAAAAGATCAAGCAAAATATTTGATACACTGTATATTGGATTATTTAATAATTCGTCTAAGAAATCAATGATTGATTGTGAAAAAAGAAGATTGCTGATAACAAAAACAATTGAAGAACTAGAATTGAAAAATATTAAAATTGTATCATGCTCTGGATTGTTGGTTGATTTTTTAAAAGAAAATAGAATACCATATATTATTCGAGGTATAAGAACATCTTCTGATTTTGATTATGAATTTCAAATGGCGATGACTAACAAAAAATTATCAGAACATTTTAAAATTGAAACAATATTTCTTCCATCAGATCCAGAACTTGTAATATTAAATTCTTCATTGATAAGAGAATTATACAGAATGAGAAATTACACATATGAAAAATACGTTCCTAAATCAGTGAGAGAATATTTGAAAATTGTGAATTTGTGATTGGAATAGAAAAGAAAAGGCTTGATTAAAAGCCTTTTCTTTTTCCTTAAGGATATAAATTATTTTTTTGCTTCAACTTCTTTTAATCTTTCATCAAGATCATTTAACGCATTTATTGTTTCATTAAATCTATTTGTCAATGTATAATCTAAATTCTTAAATCTTTCACTAGCATCCCATAAACAACTTTTAATATTATCCAATTGTTCATCAAATAAAAACATAGTTTTGCTCAATTTATTATATTCTACCACTGGAATCATAAATCTGTCCAAATGACTACATAATAATTTATATGTTTCAACCCATTCTTCATTAGCAACTTTAAGATCCCTTATTTCTTTTTTACATTTCAAAATTTCAACATCTGCCCAAGCAATAGAAAACGAAATAAGCAAAACAAAAATAGACAATAATAATTTCTCTCTCTTAGTCATAATCACACTCCCCACTTATATACATAAGTGTTTTTTTAATATGTGGAAAAAAAATATTCAATTAGATTTTTTAAAGCTATCAAAATTCCAAATATAATACCAAATAGGAAAATACACCAATTCACGATTACAATTCTATAATTTTTTATTTTTTTATGGCAACTCATTATTTAGATCTCCTTATTCTAAAATTAACCCATTTTTTATCATATCAAATTTATGCTGTGATTCATTAATTGCGTTTACTATTTTAAATATTCTATTATATTCTGGTTTATCTTTAATTGGAATTATAAAAGGTAAAAAATTTATTCTTTCCCAGTTATAATCTCCCATTGAATCTTTATCGGTGCTTTTCTCAAAAATAAATATATTTTCTCTATCAGCTAAATCATAATTGCATATCAATCTATATTTTGCACCTTTATATTCGTCTTCATAAATAATTTTCATATATGCTCCTCTGAATAACTAACACAACCTCCACCGAATTCTGGAATTTCATATTCATATGGTTTTATTTTTATTTTTGATTCATCATAATTCACAATTGTTGATAGATGATCGTGATTTTTTTTATCATCTTCATATCCACTAAATAGACTATCAATTAATGACTGCATCTTTTTTTCTCCTTCCTTTACATAATATTATATCCCCTGTTAATTGTTTAATTACCTTTTTTAGATCCTTGACCTCATTTTCTAATGCTAAAATTCTAGACTCGTATCCAAATAATTTACTTAGATCCAAAGACCCATTAACCTTATCCATTAAACCCCCTCCATGGATACTAATTCAAATCGTTTGTTTATGTTCAAGATAATTTAGATTCATATTTTTTTTAGTTTTCATGTGCACTAGAAATACATATATATTTTATATGTTGATGGTGCATCATCTAAAATTTTATTCGGGTGGTTTATGATGAAAGAAAAAATTTTCAAGACTTACAACAAAATAATGGAATACTTATTTCCCATTAGATTTGAAAAAGAAAAAATAGAAAAAATGACATCAGAAGAAATAAAAAAATATTATGAAGAAAAAGTTATGAAAAGCATTAAAATGCTAAAAAAACCAGTTCATTCTCATGACTGCAAGAAATGTAAATACATGGGAACAATCAAAATGAAAAATGAAAACTATAAAGGAAAATATGATTTATATTATTGCCCACATGGGAGACCAACCGTTATTGCAAGATATGGAAGTAGTGTAGAAAAATATGGAAGTGGAATGATAATTGCCGAGGTAGAATCCAAATGTGAAGATTGGTATAATTACCCGTTGGCCATTGCATATATGAAAGCAAAAGAGTTAGGATTTGTGAAAATTAAGAAGGAGTAAAAATGAATCAATTACCTAAAAGAGAGTACATTGAATTTAAGAATTATTTACATAATGATCTTGGAATAACCAGGGATATTATCAAAAAGTGGGTGGATGAAGCGATAGAAAAAACAGTAATAAAATATATCCGAAATTCAGAAGAATTGAAAAAGGAAATAGATGCATGTGCGCGAAATACTACGCGAAATGAAGTTCGTACAATATTGAATAAACTTGTACTAAAAGAAGAAATATTAGGCATTATAACTAAAGAAATAGGAGCCGGAGCACTTCGTGATATGTTAATAGATAAGATACGGGGAATGGAAATGCATGTTCATTTTTAATAGGAATAAGAAAGGATTAAATGATGTTGGTTAGATTAGAAAATACTCCAGTTTTACCAGAAGAATTATTTCCATTAGTTAGAGTTGGGGTAAGAAAAGAAGATCATTCCTTTGAATTAAAAGGACACAAATTAAAAAATTCACAGCGATATCAATTATTTAAATCAAAAGGATTAAAATGTGTCTGTTGTGGATTAGAAGGAAAAGTTTTTTATTTTGAAAAACCAAATGGACAAACGACATATCATTTGAATCTATATGGGTTCTTTAATGGAAAAGAAATATTATTTACAAAAGATCATATCATTCCGAGAGCAAAAGGTGGAAAAGATCAATTGGAAAATTATCAAACGATGTGCACTGTATGCAATGGTATTAAAGAATCATTGATAAAAATTGATATTCCACATATAACTTGCAATTTAAAAACAAAAGAAGAATTGGAAATCGCATATAAACAATTGATGCATTCAATGGTTGTCAATCTCCTTATAGCGTATGGAAGAGAAAAGAAAGATTATCCTGATGTTGTAGGAAGAATAAGGAAAAATGCAAGGATATTGTTGAGGTTGAATAATATTGAAGAAAGATCAGAGGAAGAGAGGTGAGTGATGGACGAACGGGAGCGATATCTTGACGAACTCGAATCGCAAGGCAGGTGTCTGCTGGACAGAAACACGGGAAGCATCGAATGGTTTGACAAGCTGCGTGAAATTGAAGAATTGAAAGGCGGCGAATGATGCTTGATGATATTAAAAAAGATATAGATAAATTGTGTGATAATACGATAAAAACAAAAGAAGCATTTGATAATCTTTCTGAATGTTCACGCATACTATCTGAATCTATGCATTCACAACTCGGTAATTCATGTGTAGAGACAGTCACATATGCTTTAGCAAAAATTATGGTGGACAAAGGATTATGTACAAAAGAGGAACTAATGAATGCAATCTCTGATACATCCAATTATGTGGCAGTAGGTTTAGAAATGAAATCTCCTAAAATTATATTGAAAAATATATTAAGATAGATCTAGGAGGACATTGTGAAAGAATACAAGGTAAGATCATGCCCATTCTGCAAAGGAAAAAGATGTTATACATACACCAATGAGCAACCATACTGGCGCGTGTACTGTCGTGACTGTGGTGCTATGGGACCGAAATGTCCAAGTGAAGAAGAAGCTGCTAATGCTTGGAATATAAGAAAAAAAGAAAACACGGCTACACAAAATACATTAGAAAAAAAATCAAATACTTTTGAACATTCATGTGAATTTGTAAAAATACAATTGAGATGTCAATGTGGATGTGCAATAGAATTATCAGAATCTATAATGAATGGGATTATTTCTTTTAAACCAAATAAGGTTGAATACATAAACAACTTTTCGTGTCCAAGATGTGGAACACATATAAGTTTTGAAATTTCTAAGTGAAATAAGAAAGGAAAAGTCAAAATGATGAGCACCTGTGAAATTCTTATCCAACAAGGATGGAGACTAGTTCCTCCAGATTCTATGCAATGGGCTGGTGTTGCAAAAGACGTTCTTCCATACCTCTTTGTATGTATGACGATTTCGGTTATTTTCTTTTTATGTAATCTGGAAAGTAAAAGGAGTTTGTAAGAAATGAGAAATCCTGGTGAATTATCCAGAATGATTGCGACTGTGATCAAAAGAAATTTGAATGTGAAAATCGAAAGATATGATGATGAAAATGCAATCGCTGTAAAATTAAACGAAAGAAACAATGATGATTCTGAAGTGTTTGAAGGAAAGTCAAAAACAATAGAAGGTGCTTTTGGAATGGCACTCCTACAAAGAAATATTGATCTTGAAAATAGAATCACAAAACTAAATAGAACTATAATCAAAATGAAGAAAAATAAAATTAAGAAGCCATTAACAAGAAAGAAACATCACCATATTTAAAATAAAAGAAAAGAGGACTTGAATGGGATGGTTTTTTAAAGATAAATGTAAACATGATTGGGAAACAGTAAGTGACAAAATAATAACAAGCACATATCCAATTGAACCAGAATTTTCCGGCTCGTTATTTTATCAGACGATATCGGAAGAAGCATATATAAAAACACATACTAAAACAATACAAACACATATTGTTATTCTCAAGTGCAAGAATTGCGGAGAGTTAAAGAAATTCACAACTTAGGAGAGGTAAAAAATGTTTGGAAATTCATCTATACAAGAAGGTCAAATTATTTCATGTTCACAAATATTTGAATATGGGATACATGATATCGACAAAGAACAATTTATGAGAAAAAATCCAGATATTGGAAGAATGGCGACAGGAACGACACATCTGCTGATCCAAATAAAAGAAGATAAATGTGTTGGTCAAAGAACTGAAAAAATTTATATTGTTGCATATGTTATAAATGAAACATCAATGGGAACAGATATTCAAATAAAAAAAGAAATTTTTGAAAAAGATATTCAAGATTTTTCAATGATTGAAATTTTAAGAATGATTCCAGGTGGAAACTCCTTTTGTAGTCCAAAATATACCATTGACAGATTGGTAAAACAATATGTTTTTGTGGATAAGGAATTTCAGAAATATTTACCAGAAACAATTAAAAACTGGAATAAATTTTCTGAAATGATTGATTGGATTGCATAAGGAAAAAGAATACATGAAACGAGGAGCGGTTATATGTCCTAGATGCAGAAAGAAAGAGGTCATTGTCATTGATCATATTTTGAAATGTGATCATTGCTTCTCAACTTGGATGTATAATGGATATGAAAGTGAAGTTGCAGAAAAGGAAAAAGAGAAACAGAAAACTGCTTGATATTATTATTATCGAGAGGATATAGATTTAATTTCTATATCCTCTTTTAATTTTTTTAGGAGATAACAATGAGAGTTTTAATTACTGTTGAAGGCGGATTAATTCAAAATATAATATCCGATCAAGCAGATACAGAAGTTTTAATTATTGATTATGACGGAAATGAAATGAATGTCCCCCAAGACAATGGAATGACATCAGAAGCATGGGTTGCAGATAGGGATGCTCATCATAACAAAGAAGAAGTAGATAAATATTTTGATTGGTATGAAAATGAAAAATGTAATACAGAAAAAAATTTTTTAAACACCATTTCTGATGAGATGGATGATATTGTTTCTGTGATGGGTGAAAAATGAAATATATTGCTGAATTATCATTAACAAAAAATCTAACATGGGAAATTGATGCTAATTCAATAGAAGAAGCAAAAGAATTAGCGGAACACCAAAAAGATAAATACCAAGACCATGGAATTTTAACAGTTAAAGATATGGAGGTGAATTATATGCTGGTAACAGAAAAAGGAGATAATTGAGATGTCAACATCCAAAAAAATATTAGAAAAGAAAAGAAAAAGAATGATGCATCTTATGATTGATAGTAGAACAAAAGAAGAAGAAAAAGAATTTATTGGGTTGATGGAAAATAAAGAATTAAAGGAATATATAAAAGAACACGGTTTGAAATGGTTAGAAGAATTGAGAAACACTAATAGATTGAGTGAAAAAAATAGAAAGAGGTTGGATAATGGGTGAGATTAAAGATACGGATAAAATTAATGAAGGTTCTGATTATAGATATATAAAAGTCATAGGATGTTCATATTGTCCTTTCCTTTATGGGTTGGCAACCGATCCTAACGGATGCAGATGGTGCAAGTTACAAAGCAAAATCGGGAATATGAAATTTATTGATGCTAATAAAACTCCTACCGAAAATGGATGTCCTCTTCCAGGTATTGGGCATTTTATGCCCGTAGCATAAAAGATAATTAATTCTCAAACACGCGCCCGTAGCTCAACCGGATAGAGCAACAGTTTTCTAAACTGAAGGCTAGATGTTCGAACCATCTCGGGCGCGCCATCCCCAACAAAGGAGACAAATGTGAACGTCAAAATCGATGAATACGAAAAAATAATAAAAATATTAAATGAAAAAATAGAGTATAAAAATAATCTGAAAAATATTATTAAATATCTCAAGAATGGTATACAAATATCACATGGCATTAAAGAATTCAAAATCATATATTCACTTGGAACCAATGATCATTCTTTCACGATTAAAACTGAAAAAGAAAGAAAAGGTGTTTTAAATAATCTGAAAAATATTTATACCGAAGAATTTAAAGATGAAATATTATCAATAAAATCCTTGATGCGCGAAGTAAATAAAATGAAAGAGAAAGATTATGATGTGTTACATCCGGAAGATTGAGGCACGTCCTTATAAATGTTGGTTTGTTGCATTTACCTGCGATAAATGTAAAGATTTGAAAGGAAAAGGATTTAAAGTAACAAATAACTTTGAAAGACCAACAAAATATATTTGCTGGGAATGCGCCGATACAACAGAGCAAGCAGAAAATATAACTCGGGATCTCTTATATGGCCCAAGACCTAATCCACCAAAGAGGAGATAATATTCGTGTTCAAAGTAATTCTTACTGTTGAAATTGAAAAATATGTGTCCGATGATGTTATTAGTCCTAAAACAACCACAATGATTGAATTCTGCAAGGAATTTGCAAAAATGGGTGAATGGGATTTAAGCAAAATTAGTGCAATAGAAAAAGATATGGGGGCTGAATCTAATGATATCTGATTATGAAAAAGAAAAAGAAATCATAAATAAAACATCCATAGACGATGTTGAATATATGGAAAGAATGATGGAGCTAAACAGGAGATATAGATTTTCAGAAAAAGAATAGTAAAATGAATGAAAAGACAGAATACCATCTGTCTTTTTTTTGTCTATAAAACCACATATATGTTTATTATGTATAGTTTAAATTTCATTTTATTTTGTGGAGGATTATTTTGAAATTAGTTTTATGCTCAAATTGTCAAGATATTTTTAAATTAGAAAGAGAAACAAGAAAATGTAAATGTGGAAGATGTTATGGAAAATATGAAGAAGATGGATTGCATGCAATTGTCTCAAAAGATTGCATATGCATTGGGATAGATAACAATTCTCTCGTTGAAGGATTAAGAAAATATTATTCCAAAAAAGATGCAAATTTAGGACCAGAAATAACTACTTGGATTTTTACAAAAAAAGCAAAGAATATTAAATGGGAGGAAAGTGGAGAATGGTGAATATATTTATCTAATCTTTAAAACAGAGGAGGAAATATGTCATTAATGGATCTTTTAACATCGCCCGGTGATCTTTTTATCTTTACGTTTCTCTTGTGTTTCATTATCTATTTCAGCATGAAATTTATTGAAGAATTAAAAAAGGAGGATGAGGAATAATGTCCATCCCAAAACTTGTTAGAGTCATAGGACCAACTGAATCACACGATCCAAATGAAGAACCAAGCATGGAGTATTGTGGGTTGGTTGGTATTGTAGTGGACAATTGTCAATGCCCAATATGTCACAAAACAGTTCAGTTTAAAGGGATGGATGAGAAAGCAGTATTTCCAGAAACATCCTTGGTGGAAATGGAGTAAAGATTGTCTAAGTAAAATTAACGGAGGAGTAAACATGGAACAGAAAAATTACGATTTCAAAAAAGACATGGAAGCAATGACTGAAATTTTTCACGATGTGATGCTAGAAGAATTATTGAAAGATCCATGGTGGAAAAAGAACATTTCTATTGTGGAGGACAAAAAGGAACAGATGATCAAAAACATGAAGGATCTAGCGGGGATCATTGAGACTGATGCTGACCACCCGGACAACGAATATTTTGTGTTAAGGTCGGCTATCAACTCCATGCTCCTATACAGAAAGATTGTTTCTGAGCGTATGCAGAAAGAGGAGGAGAAGGAAAGTTGCCCACTCGGGTTTGATCAAAATGGGAGATGAGAGAAATTGAAAACGCTGACATCAAATTCAACAGGATAGCCATGCTATCCTTTTTTTTGATTATAAAATATAAATATATGTTATATTTGTAATGAGTGTATTGGTTGTTTCAATCTATATACTTGTTATAAATTTTATTTTTAGAGGAAATGTATGAATTACATGCCTAAGAGAAA
>JALOBK010000003.1 GCA_023228325.1 bacterium | reverse complement strand
TAATTAGAGGCATTTTAACCCCTCCTATTTTTTATTTGTCAAACTAAATATCATATCAATCAATTTGCCAATTTTAATATTTTCCATATTACTTCTATTTTCATTTGTAAAATCTAAATTAAAATGTTGATCTATTAAATTTAAAAATAAATACAGATCGTTTTCATCAATGCCCATATCACTTCCCAATCTAAAACTAGGGAGAAAATCAATTATACCAAATGATTCTTTTAAAATTTCAGATAGTTTAAGAGAAATCATTTCTTTTGTCATTTTAAATTTCTTCATATGGATATCTCCAATCCAGTATTAAATTCTAGATTTTATTTTTAAGATTCTTATACACACTATTTTGCATTCTAGATATTATTTCATGGCTGTGATGTGTCATAACCCTTCTTGGAACATCATATTTAAATGAGATATCATTTAATTTAGCCAGTAATAACTCGCACACCTCATGAAACGCAGTGGTTCTAATACATTCCTCTTTTTCTTCCTTTGTTAAAGTTATGTTGTTCCATTTTTTCTCAAGATTTATTGTAACTATCATACCACTCAAATCCCAAGAACACCATCCTAATACCTTATCTGGATCTGTTGAAACGTTTGAATAATTTATATCCCATTCTGATAATCCCCAAAATTTGATCCACTTTTCACATTCTCTAACATATAATTGGAAGTCTTTTTTGCTTGTTATTATCATAAATTATTCCTCTATATCCGTGTTTCTTATAAATACTTTTAAAACCCAAAGTGCCATATAGCAAGAAATGAAAGATAAACAAAACATAAATTTCATATACTTCCCCCTATCATACAACAGCAGAAACATCAGCAATATTTGTTGCCATAGTATCTGCAACATGTAATAATAAAGATAACGGCCATGTTTTCCAAGCTTGTTGCATGGAAGATTCTCTATCGTATCTATTACCAAAATGGAATGCCCCCATATGATAATTTATAGCAGCTATTTCTGAATGATCTAATTTCAAACCAAATTCAGATAACATATAGACTGATTTCTCACCATGCCCCAACGGTAAATCATCTTTAAATAAATATCCACTATAACTTTCCCATTTATTCGTTTTTTCATTTTTTCTTCTTCTTTCCTGTTCTGCATATACATTTGTTTTACATATATCATGAAACCATCCACTGATTAAAATCGATTCTATAGGAATTTTTATATGTTTAATGCCATGCATTTCGTTTAATTTAGTGAGATAACAAACAACATGATATGAGTGTACTAATAATCCATATTCACAATGCAAATGGTATTGTGTTGATGCTGGAGCATACATAAAATCACTTTCGTTAATATACTCCAGGACTTTTTCAATGCCGTCTCTTTTAACTGTTTTCATATCATCTTCAAACGCCTTCATAGCCCTAGAAACTAAAGATTGTCTAATCGCCATATCTTGTTTTAATTCTGACATCTATATATACTCCTTTTTTATTTTGTTAATGTTTTTTTAAATTCATTTTTTTTCAATACATCATGTATTTATCTCTAAGAAAAATTCCACTCCATGTCATTTTAGAATTTGATCCGCTGTGAACTTTATACTTTCTAATTTTAAATTTGAATCCACATTTCTTACAAATAAAAAAATTATTTGTATATAAATTACACCCATCATGCCCGGTAATTATGCTTTCTTTCTCAACATCATCTTTATGAAAAATAAAACAATATTTTGCTCTGAGATAAACTAAAAAATTTAAAAACATAAAAATATTCTCCTTTTATTTGAATTCCAATATCCATTTTAGATGCCTTAATTTATTATCGTAAAAAACAAATTGACTTTGTGGCAATGGTCTTGCAATTATTTTTTCTATTTCATGAATTTCCATTATTATCTGTTTTTTGTTTTTATATCTATAATCTATCAAACTTCCCGGCATACTTAATCCTCCATACAGAAACAATTTTATTTTTTTTCTTCGAATGATTTCGTGGATACTCCCCGGCATAAATGCCGGAGCATTTAAGGATTTGCACCCAGGCTATCTATACCGAGAGCCAATATGTTCAAAGCTGCATTCTCATCTCGATCCATAATGAGTCCGCATTGCGGACATCTATGAGTTCGTTCCGAGAGTGCTTTTTTGACTAAGGTATTGCATTGAGAGCATTGTTGACTGGTATATCTTGGATTGACGAGAATCATATTTCTACCAGCACTTTCAGCCTTGTAGGAAGTTAGATCAATCAATTTAGACCAAGATGCATCAGCAATGCTCTTACTCAGCTTTCGATTGTGCATCATTCCTTCAACATTCAAATCCTCGAAAACGAGGATTTGATATTGTTGCACAAGATAATGGCTGAGTTTGTGTGCAAAGTCGTTTCTCCGATTGGAGATATGTTCATAAATATGTTGGACCCGTTTGACACACTTTTTCCGTTTCAATGAGCCTTTCTCTTGTTTGCTCAACTTACGTTGAGCTCTAGCAAGAAGACTCTCATCTTTGCGGAAGAATCTTGGATTTTCAATCTTCTCTCCGTTGGAGAGTGTTGCGAAATGAGTCAACCCGAGATCAATGCCGATAGCTTTCTCGTTCAATGGGAGCGGAGATGCTTCCACTTCACACGAGAAAGAAATCCACCATTTTCCGAGGATATCTCTTGTCAATATGAGAGTCTTTATTTTTCCCACAATCTCTCGGTGATAGACAATCTTCATTTCACCAATCTTGGAGATATGAATTTTCTTGCCAGACAACTTATATCCACCTTGTGGAAATGTTAAAGATTTATATCTGGTGAGAGATCTAAACCTCGGATATCCGGGATTTTCTTTCAACTTGCAACGCCGGAAATAATGTTTAAATGCATTGTCAACACGAGCGCACACGTCTTGCAACGATTGTGAGTGAACCACTTTGAGACTCGGATTCTCAACTTTCAATGCTGGGAGCATGTTGATTGTTTCGAATTTCGAAACAGATCTCTTTTCCTGTTCCCAAACATTCTTCCGAGTCTCAAGAATGTGATTATACACAAAACAACAATTAGACAGAATAACACCCAATTTCCTCCGTTGGAGTTTATTGGGGTATATTCTGTATTTAAATGTTTTCATCATTGCAAGATATAAATCTCCTTTTCAATACTCAAATTTGTATTTGTTTATGGAAAAACAAATGAATATTTTTTCAATGATTGTTTTCTAATTCATCCGATTCATCCATGGTCTAAAGCCCATGGTTTTCTCGGATGGAAATAAAAAATAAAGCATTTTAGTATGTTCACTTAAAATCAAATCCAACCCATTCTGATCATTCAATAATAAATATATGTAGTGAAATGACCTTTCTAAAAAAACAATAACTACATATATATCTTAAATGTCGAGAGAGATTTTTTATTTTTATAAACTAAAAGGGGGATTACTAGAATTATTTTTTCCTAAAATTAATTGGGGGTAAAATTTGAAAGTAGAAAAAAACAATGGGTCGTTAATAACATGTACTGAATGTGGTAAATCATTTCCGATTTATCAGATTATACATACAGTTAATGGCGACATGTGTTGCACATGTCATGAAAAAAATGAAAAGGAAATACAGGAGTGAAAAAAATAAGGAGTTGGGTGTTTTAACACCAACTCTATTTTTTGGGAGGTTAAATGATAGTAGAACATAAGGATGGTTATTTCAAAGTCATTCCATGTGATGCTTGTCAAAATCCAAATATAAGTCTAAGTTACAAATTGAGACACGAAAAGAACGGGACATGTAATTGTCCCAGGTGCAACGGAAATGGGTTTATAACCACATTTCCGAACATAGTCAAAAAATTTGAAAAACCAGCGAAAATATATACACCCGAAATTGGCGCTGAAGCCAAACGATTGTTTGAAGTTGAATTATACACAATTGTGGAGATAGCCAAAAAATTTGGAGTGGCACCATCCACAATTACAACATGGTTAGGTGAATACTCCCCGGCATAAATGCCGGAGCATCTAGGGATTTGCACCCAGGCCATTTATACCAAGGGCCAATATGTTCAAAGCTGCATTCTCATCTCGATCCATAATGAGTCCGCACTGCGGACATCTATGGGTTCGTTCTGAGAGTGCTTTTTTGACAATAGTGTTGCATTGAGAGCATTGCTGAGATGTGTATCTCGGATTGACGAGAATCATATTTCTACCAGCGCTTTCAGCCTTGTAGGAAGTGAGTTCAATCAATTTAGACCAAGATGCATCAGCAATGCTCTTGCTCAGCTTAGAATTGTGCATCATGTTTTCAACATTCAAATCCTCGAAGACGAGGATTTGGAATTGTTGCACAAGATAATGGCTGAGTTTATGTGCAAAATCATTTCTTCGATTAGAGATATGTTCGTGGATGTGCTGGACACGTTTGACAAACTTTTTTCGTTTTAATGAGCCTTTCTCTTGTATACTCAGCTTACGCTGAGCTCTCGAAAGGAGGTGCTCATCTTTCCGGAAGAATCTCGGATTATCAATCTTCTCACCATTGGAGAGCGTTGCGAAATGTGTCAATCCGAGATCAATGCCGACAGCTTTCTCGTTCGATTGGAGCAGAGATTTCTCTGTCTCGCAAGAGAAAGAAGCCCACCATTTGCCGAGGATGTCTTTTGTCAACACGAGAGTCTTTATTTTTCCCACAATCGGTCGATGAAGAACAATCTTAATTTCTCCGACCTTGGAAATATGGATTGTCCGAGAGGATAATTTATATCCACTCTGTGGGAATGTTAAAGATTTGTATCTGTTGCCAGACCTAAACCTCGGATATCCGGGATTTTCTTTCAACTTACATCGCCGGAAATAATGTTTGAAAGCGTTGTCCACGCGAGCGCACACGTCTTGCAATGATTGCGAATGAACCACTTTGAGACCAGGATTTTCCAATTTTAATGGTAGAAGCATCTTCATTGTTTCATACTTTGAAATAGAACGCTTTTCCTGCTCCCAAGCATTCTTTCGAGTCTCAAGCATGTGGTTATACACAAAACAACAATTAGACAGAATTAAACCAAATTTTCTCCGCTGGAGTTTATTGGGATATATTCTGTATTTAAATGTTTTCATCATTGCAAGATATAAATCTCCTTTTCAAAACACAAATTTAAGTTTGTTCACTTGATAATGAACAAACATTTTTTCAATAGTTTGTTCCTAATCCGTTTGATTCATCCACGGTTTAAAACCCGTGGATTTCTCAACCGATATTAAAATATGTTGGATTAAATCCAACATATTTTTTTTCAATTTATTTCTTTGAATCCCCTATCCAACATTTCTTTTTTACATCTAGATTCTATTGATGAGATTAACATATTATTTAATTCTTTATTTGAAATTTTAAAATCGTTAATATTATATTGTTTACTATAATATTTAACAATATTTTTTTTCTCTTCTAAATCATAAAAATTTTTATCAAAATCAATAACTTCATTTACCCTTCCGTCCCTGATAACTGATGGATCAATTTTATCCTTATGATTGGTTATTAATATAACGAGTCCAGTGGTTTTATCAAGTATTTCTTTAAACATATTGACCAAAAATGATTTATCGGTTTCAATACTTTTTTCAGTTGTATAATTACCGACATACATATCAAATTCATCGAACACATCATAACCAACTTCATTTATACCAGAAGTCAATTTATTATTGTCTGTCCCAAATATGATTTCATTTGGTAATGATTTATTATTGTCAGAGTTTTTATCATATAATTTTTTTCTTATTTCTTTCATACTATTTGACATCCCATATGCTTCGACCAATTTAATTTTATCTGTAAAAATTGGAAGATTTTTAAATAACCACGTTTTTCCAGTTCCCGGTTCTCCATGAACAAGAATAACCCAACGCATATCTTTATATTTATCTACTAATTTTCCCAAACTTTCAATTCTTTTTAATGTAGATACAAATTTCTTTGGTAAAAGATTCATTATTTCAGTTTTTTTTCTATATTCATTTCTAATAATACGTGCCAGGGCCATGCTTAATCTTCTTATATCAATATAAATATCTGAACACTTGGTATATTCAAATTCATTAAAATAATATTTAATACATAATGCTGGAAAATCAAATATAACATTACACCATGTATTTTTTATTTTGAATGTAAAAACCGATTTCCTATCCAAATTAGCAATTTTAAAATAATTGTGTTTATTCAACTCGCTATTCCCATCTATAATTTTTTCATTTTTTTCAGAAAATATTTTATTATTATTATATACTTTTTTTAGATATTTTATTCCTCTGCATTTATATTTTAAGAAATTTTCCATTTTGTTGACCGTTTCATCTAGATCCACAGTACAATGCCAACCTTCTGGTAAATATAAATCACCGGACATTAGACTATCCATATATATTTTTTTATATTTTAACACATCTACCGTGGCATCTATAACACTAGCATCTATTACAAAATCCGGGATTAATATACCAAATATTGATCTTTTAAGAACATTTTTATATGATACATTTTCTGATGGTTTATAATTATAAATTTTTGATAACACACTCTTAGCTATATCGAATGAAATCATATTTAAGCCCTCCCAAACAGATGTATTAATATTTTTTATTTTGTTTGGTAAAAAACAATTATTTATTTTTTTGATATTGAAGGTGAAATTTTAGATCTAAAAACATCTGATAGCATATAATCATCAAATTTTCCAATTTCTTTTAGATCTTCATCTTTATAAGTATACCTGAGAGAATGATATTTGTCATCCATATCCCTCATATCAAACATGAACACCTTCCCATTCGGAGATAATAAAACTGGATTGCCACCTTCATTTTTATTTGTCTTTGCAATAAGAAGAAGATTTTCTTTTTTTGCAAAATTATAATTCTTATGAAATTCAATGGTATTGCTTATAATATCTTTTCCTTCCACATCAGAAAATAAAGGCAATAGTCCACCGCCAGTTGTTTTATCATATAAATCACCATATGTCAATAATACTTTTCTGAGCATACAATATATTTTAAATCCGAGTTTATCTTCTGCTTCTTTTAACTTTTCTTCTTTGTATGCTGGTTTAGTCAAAACAAAATTAACTTTATTATGTTCAATATAATCAAATAATTCTATCTTAGATTCTAATAGTTTCAAAGCGAATTCTATAAAAAAGTTTTTCATATTTTTTCCTCTCCCAATTCATTATGCCCAATTCCTCTTTTCAAATAAATATAATTCTCAGATATTCCTTTTATTTTATCCATAATATATTCTATGGCGTCTTCTGGTTTACATTTACTTCCACATGTAAAAGCATCTATAAGAGCAACACCGTGTTCTGGCCACGTATGAATGGATATGTGAGATTCTTCAAGCAAACAATAAACAGTAACACCTTGTGGTTGAAAAGTTCTAGATTCAATATTTAGAACTGTTGCATTTGCTTTTATTGCAGACAGTTCTATGGTTTCTTTTAGAAAATTAGCATCATTCAAAATATCTTTATCACAATTAATTACATCGACAACTATGTGTCTTCCAAGACTTTCCATCTCATATATATCCCCTTTCAAATAGTTATTTTTTCTTGCCTTTTGACATTCTAATTTTATTAATTCTCTTCATATAACGAGATTTAATTTCTTTCTGTTTTTCTTTATTGTCTTCATTCTTTTTTAATTCATCATGCATTTTAGACATCTCACTTGCAACAGTTCCTTCTGGTTTTTTGGATTCAGAACTTTCTTTAAGATGTTTGAAAAATTTTGTTAAACAAACTTTATTATCAACATTGAGAATATTAATAATATCAGAACTTTCCATCATATGCAAAGTCTCCCCAATAACTTCTCTTTTTAAACTTTCAGCAAAGAAATCGATCTCGGTCTTCGTAAAAGAAATTTTCATGATGTTCCTCCAAATAATTAATTTTGATCTTCCCTTATTTCTTTATATTGAAATATTTTTTTAATTTTTTTAAATTCTTCAAGATCGTCCACGCTATCTTCCACCAGTTCCGGATGCAATATTTTAAGATAGTTTGCCACATCCATCCTCCTTTTTAATATTATAACTACAAATTTCTTTTTTTATCTCTTCTTCCCTTACTCTAAATCTTTCTTTTTCTTCTTTTACTTTTTCCTCGATGAGATTGAGAAAAACATTTTGCATCTAATAAACTCCTCTAATTTAAATAGTATTTCAATTCCAATCATTCCAATTACAATTCCTAGACAAGTTAATACAGCATACTTAAAACATTCAAAGAATTTGTACATACTACACACTCCATACTATTATTTTATCACGGATATGGTGGTGGACCAACTGGTTGTGGCCCTGGTTCTGGCTGATTTATTTGCTCGTTACTAGTTATAAAAGTTGTATTTAATAAACTAGTATTTTTTAGTTTTAAATGTAATGAGTGAAGTCTAGTGATATATGCCAATAAATCATTATTCACCATTACAATTGGATCAAAATAAAATACACCATTATCCAGATAATATAAAATATTATAAATGTTTTTTCCGGTTTCGGTTAGAGAAGAAAAGTCTATTCCAGCCAACGTGAAAGTCGGATCAGTTTGTCTAAATTTTCTAAATTGATCTAATAAATCAATATCAACCTGATTAAAATTGAATGGATTAATCGAATAGACTCCATCGTCTTTATATCTAACCTCACTTGGTTTAAACATATTAACCCTATAATTCACTGTTGGGGGATATATATCCTTTCCACTTTCATATCTAAAGGTATGTATAACTGAATCACCAATGAATACATTTCCAAATATTAATCTAAAAATATTCATAGTTGTCAGAGAACTATTATCTAAATTTCCTTGAAGTATATTATCTGGATCATAAAAAAATATATCATCATGAAATTCAGTTAATATTTGATCTAATTCTGGATAAAATATTTTAGACAATTATCCTCCAACTATTTTTAAGACAAAAAAAATTATTTTTTGCCTGTATAATATTTGAGGATCTCGCTGAATAAGTTAGCGAGATCCTCATTTTTATTCTTAAAAAACACATAAGTTATTGTAAAAAATCTTCTTAAATTATGATAGAATATATTTTTGTTTGTAATTTCTTCATTTAAATATTTCTTAAATTCGCCAATAATATATTTAGCATTGGCATAATACCACAAGTGATCTTTGTTATTGGGATCTAAATTTTCACTAAGGATAAACAACGTTGCTCTCTCAATAATTTTTAATACTAATAATTTATCTTCTTTTGATAAAACTATTTTGCTACTTAGTTTTTTTTTACTAACGTCAACTCTTCATATTCAAAAAGATGAGATTCAATTAATGTATCCACGTGCTTTTTGATATAATCAAGGATTCCTAATTTTTCTGCAATTTCAAATGCTTTCTCAACTGCTTTCTTATATTTTTCTTCTGATGTTGGTTTTGACGATTGTTTGGCAGCCCAGACTTCAACCCACGAACATGCACGCGAGACTGCGGTCCTTGCTAAATAATCGACCGATCCAGTATAATCCAATCCATATTTCTTAAAAAGTTTATAAACTAGAAACACCAATAACACAGAAATTGCACTTCCAAATGTTTGCATGAACAATGTGAGAAATACTCCAATTGCCTGTAAAGTTCCAGTATCAGAAATCACAGCGACTTCTTCAGTTGCAAAGCAAAAGAAAGAGAAAATGAAAACCATGAAAAGAATACTAGCATTTTTAAAAAACATTGTTTCCTCCAATTCTCAAAACAATCCTTTATTTTTGTTCCCAAAATTTAAATATCAAATTTCCTAATATTATATTTAGAAACTTTTTTAAAGTCTTTAATCTTATTATATGTGGTTAGAATTACTTTTCTCGTTAAATTCTTTAACTTTTTATCTACCAACTTTAATAACACCATTCCACCATCATACATCTTAGCAACGCGATATGATCCATTAGTTTTATCTGTTTTTATTTCAAAAATATCATGTATTCTAATATCCTTAATTTTTCTTATCATATTTTAAATTCCTCCACTTGGTTTACCAGCTGGTTTAACTGGTACTTTATTCTCTTCTTTATTTTCCGTTTCCTTGCTTTCCTCAATTATTTCAAGTATCTCACTAGCAACATCTTCTCTTCCCTTTAAATATTCACTCTTATCTGCATTTTCCTGTTTTTCTATTGCTTTTCCATTACTATCAATTATATCTAATTCATTTTTACAATAGACTTCGATATCCTTGATATTGTCATTAGGTTTCAATCCTGAGTTTTTATTTAGAGCCAGTATTGCTTTTATGATTGGAAGAAAATCTGTTACCTTAAATGGAATTTCATCGGACCCACATTTAAAAGCAGATTCAATTTTATTTTTTGTATAATCTAAAGAACTTCCATTTAATAAGCACGACAATATTAATTTTAATGATTCTAAATTATAATGAATATTGAGATATGGCTTTGAACCTGAATTATTAGTTATAAAATCCTTATGTATGAATTCCACTATTCCTGACATTTCCTGCATTGACTTATAATCAGAAGGCATGATTTACTTCCCTTTCCCTTTATTGGTTTTTTCCTTTTGAGTTTCTAATATCTCTAAAACCTCGGATGCAAAATCTTCTCTTCCTTCAAGATATTTTGTTTTTCTTCCAGATGCTTTAGTTTCCAATTCATTTTTACAATACTCATCTAAATCAGAAATATTATCATTTGGAAGATGTTTTGTTCCTATTTTTTCACCTTTCAAAAATTTAAAAAATATAAGAGTTTTTTCTAATATTTTTTTATTGTATTCTGTTTGTTCTCGATTACCAACTACTTCTTCATTTGTCATTTCGTTTATATAATTATTTAAATGAGAAATCCTTGATGTTGATGATGATCTCATTGACCGAATATTATACATAATATCCATAATTCTATTCAATTCTCCGCTGTATTCTTCGATATTTCTATCAAATCTGTCATAATTCTGGACACCACGAAACATATCCGTTATTTCGGTAGAAAGAGATTTTTTAGCCACAGATTAACTCCTTTTTATTTTTTTTAGAATACGAAAAAGTAATTGGAATATTTTTAAAACATTTTGGACATGTAATTGTTATTACCTTATCTTCGTTTATAAATATATTGTAGTTTCTTAAGACATTAAAATATGTGGAATAAAACCCACATTTACATTTAAAAAACATAAGCACCTCTGCTTCATTTTTTAATTATTTTTATGGTGAATCTTGTTATATAATAATTTTCAAGACTATGAATTGAGGTATACCACTGTTGAGAATGTCCACAAACATATACAGCAGTAAAATGAAATTTATCGGAATTCATGTCATATTTATTTGGTCCGATATATTCACCATTAATTATTTTGTAAACTTTTTTTTCTCCACATGTTCTACATGCAGAATGACCCTGATCTTCTAGATGTTTTTTCAAATCATAATCCAAATAATTCTTTGATAACTTATCCATCTTAAACTCCCATCATCTTTTAATTGCTTTTATTGTGAATAATATTTTATATTTTTCAAGACACGAAATACTAGAAATCCACCTTTTAGAATGTCCACATTTATATACTGCATAATATTTAAAACACTCATCTTCATATATACAATTCATTATTTTGATAACCTGCGTTTCCCCACATATTTGACACCTACAGTGACAATCCCCAAGATGTTTGATAATATCATAGTTTAGATAATTGGGAATTTTTTTATTCATGTCATTCTCCCATAAAATTCTCTAATTTTCATTAATAATTTCCCTAAATTATTTTCACCTTTATTAGTTTTTAAATCTACACCCCAATATGTATCTTTCCAATAATTTCCTTCTATTAATTCTTTGTCTTTAGTATTTAGTAACATTTTTCTTAGGCATGGTGCTTTGAATTTTACAATTAATAATCTTTCCATAATGTCTAGTTTTACAATTTCCCAATCATCTCGCATTATCAAATGTTTTCCATATGTTTTTGCTTCCATGGGTGTTTTTAATGTTGCGATATGATATTGCTCTTTTTTATCCATTGTTTTTTGAGCTTGATATGCATGTTCCACTGAAGGATAAAATATTCCATCGTGTATTATTCTACATGGAAAGAAATTGGAAAGAAAAGCATATTGATCTCTAAATTTATTTATCATAAATTTTTTTATCAAACTCCCTATATCCAATTTCTAACATCTTATTTTTACATGTAGATTCAATTGAAGCTATATTAATATTTTTTAATTGTGACTTACTTAATTTAAAATCATCTGGCAATTCATATTCTTTTTTATAATATCCAAATATTTTTTCTTTTTCTTCTGGAGAATAAAACTGCCCATTTATTTCAATAACCTCGTTCACCCTTCCATCTCTGATAACAGAGGGATCAATTTTATCTTTGTGATTTGTTATTAAAATTATCAAACCATTTTCATTATCCAATATTCTTTTAAATTCACTTACAGTATAAGATTTTTCCTGGTTTATTGTGTCATCTTCAATATAGTTTCCAACATATTTATCAAATTCATCTACTATTTGAATTTTTAAATATTTCTTTAAATAATTAGATTTTAGTGGTCCTTGAACTGAGTCAATATCATTAAACTCTGATATTTTTTTATTGGAACGCGTATTTTTATTTTGTTGTCTGTTGTCTTCTCCGTTATTATAATTTTTTAACATCAATGGTTTCATTTCAGTATTTATAGAATTATCTTTTGCAATAAATCTGTTTGATAGAAATAATGATATGTTTTCAAATATCCACGACTTGCCAGTTCCTGGTTCACCATGAACTAAAATAACCCATCTCAAGTATGGGCGATCTTTATAGATATCTGAAAAGTTTTCTATTTTTTTCAAGATCGGTTCAAACTTTTTAGATTTCAAATCATCTAGTTTTAATTTATTGTAAATTTTTGTTTTCATATCCATATAAATTTTCTCAACTATTTTATTAAAAAATATTTGGTATTTACGAGTTTTTAATGGAATTAATGAATTATAAAATATAGATGTCAATATATAATTATCATCATAAAATAATTTAACAAACTTATTTTTTAACGTGAAAGTACAAAGACATTTATTTTCAAATTTATCACACAAATCAGTTGCAAGCGGGTCAACATTACATACAATTTTTAGATTTTTTATATTTTTATTTCCACTTAAATTTTTGTTTAATATTTCTAAAAATTCACATTCGGTCATATACCTGCTAAATGCACCAAAATTAAAATTTAACCATATAGATTTAACATACAACTTTCTATTTTTTAAAAATTCTATAGTATTATTAATTCTAGTTTTATCCAAGAAAAATCCACATGGGACTAATGGTGATAACAAAGTTTCCTGAACTACATTATTAAAATCCTCACCAGCGGATTCATCAAATGCATTTACTATCCAGAACTTGAATATTTTTAATACATCTTTAAAAATATTAATCATATTTAGCATTGGACTCCTTGTTTAATTATTTTTTTTACTTTTCTTTTCCTCTGGGTATTCCACTCTCTTGTGGTATATTGATGATAATTCTTTTGGTAAAATTCTCCTAACAACTCTCACAATTCCCAATTCTAATTTATCTATCTGACCATCATCTGTTAATTTTTCTATTGTATCCGAGACTAATTTTACTTTTGTCTCTTCATCATTTAATTCGTTTCTAATATACAATGATCTAGCTGTTGATTCTACCACATCACAAATCATCAATATCGCGCTTTCAACTGTTGGTGGTGATGAAAATTTATAACGATATACATCCTCATCCGTTGATTTAGATTTACAATAGAAATAATGAATGACACAGCTTCCGTGATGATGCAATACATTTTTTATAACATCCAATGGAAAATTCCATTCCAATAATAATGCAGCCCCATCAGAAACATGCCTAGATATAATTTGATATGATAAATATGGATCCATTTTGTCATGTGGATTTTCTTCTTCTCCAACTAAATTTTCACAAAAGTATTTTGGATTAAATATTTTCCCAACATCATGAAATATAGCAGAACATCTTAGTCTATCTTTATTCACGATATCATCCGGAAGTTCTCCTGCTATTGAATCACAAAAATTTGCAACGTTGTTACAGTGTTTAAAAGATGATGGTGCTATATCCTTGAATTTTTCTAATAATGGGTTTGAATTATCATAAAAATCTTTATAGCTCGGTTCAGACATATGTACTCCTTTTAAATTCTTAGACAAATTCAGTAACTATTGTTCCATTTTTCGTTTTGTAAGTTATACTGTGCCTAGTTATATTCATGATTTCTCTTTTATTAGATGCACTTTTTGGTTTATTATATTTTTCGACTTCTAAAATATCAACAGGAACAATATTAGAATTTTCATTTATAAACAGATATTCATTGCTTATCTCTTTACCATCAACTGGTCCAATATCTTTACTCGGGGAATCATATATTTTTATTTCTTTTAATTTTATTGTTTTATTAGATGAATATAGTGATGGGTTTTCATGCGGATTAGAAGGATCATAATCAATTAATTCTTGTATTACTTTATTTATAATCAGTCCTCTGCAGCTTGTCCATGGTTTTGTTTCATAATTTATCGGCAATATTCTTTTCAACATTTTTGGCTTTCTTAATATCTCCTCTTCTGATTAAATTTATATCAGAATACATATACCATATCCCGGAAACATCCTCCCCAAATCTTTTATAAATCAAACCGAGATCATAGACTATACTTTTCATCGTATACCCATTGGTATAAAAAGTGTTTTTTATGCTCTTAACATTCTTATCTGGAAGCAATGAAACCATATAATTTATATTTTCCCGTATTATTTCTACGGTTTCATTAAAATCAACTCCGTTCATTTTTCCTTCTCCTCAATATTAGCAAATCTCATTCAAGTTAAATTTGCAAATTTTCCACTTCTCATATAAATTTTTATTTTCATCATAATCACACTCTATTAAAGTCAATTGATATATAGTATCGCCAATTACAACTTGTTTTATTATTGACATTCCTATTCACCTTTTTCTATTTTTTTATATTGATTTTGGCGGAGATGGTAGGATTCGAACCCACGGGGCTTTTACACCCACTTGTTTTCAAAACAAGCACCATAGTCCAACTCGGTCACATCTCCACTATAAATTGATTAATAATTCACAATTCATTTATTCTCTATGAAATAATTTCCAAACATTCCTATACAAATAATGATAACCAATCCCAATGCCCAATAAAAATATAAACGTCCACTTAATTACTCTCATTTTTATCTCCTAAATATCTTTCTTGAATTTTTAAAACTGATATTGAATATTTGTGGGCTTTTTTACTTAACCCAAAATATCTCTGCAATGCCAATCCATAATCTCCCGTCATTTTAAAATATTTATTTAATATATAGCATCCACATTTGATATTATTTTCAATATTATGCAAGTATTCAACAGATGGAATATTTAATTCTTTTTTCCATACTTTATAATTAATCTGCATCAACCCAACACATTCTGATTTCGATATCAGTTTATGATTGAAACTACTTTCTCTTTCAATCACAGCATATACCAAAGATTTTGGAATATTATATAATTTTGAATATTTATTGATTGATTTATTTATTGCTCGTATATTTATGTATTCAATTTTAAATTTATCCATTGCAATTCTAGACATAGAATCAAAATTATGAGACTCTATTTCTTTGGAATTGCTCGAATGTAAAACACATTGCATCAAAAATAAAAATAATAGAAAAAACCTCATCCATATATCACCTTTCAATTATATTATTTTTCAAAGACAATATTTTTTAATATTGTCAAAACTTAACGAAATATATTCTTTTTTAATTATTGTCTTATCATTTTTTTTCTCAATAACATGTATACACATCCATCTAGAATCGTAATCGAATTTTTTAGCTAAAGGACGTATATCCAGGTGCAGTCCCGGATTATTCCAATGTGGATAAACACCAATACCATTGAATACATCAAATCTACTTGCGGCTAAATAAAAATCCACAACATTTAATTTTTTACAATAAATATCTACAGCCATGCCACTATAATGGTATGAATCATCAGTATGCCCTCCTTTTTCATACGCACAATTAATTCCTATTGGAAACCCAATGTAATTTCTAAGGGCATCCAACCCATAAATTAAAAGTTTATGCACTTTTAAAGGATTTCCCCATTTTTCAGTTTTCTTAAAATATTTTATTTCCTTCCAATTTTCATTTGTCATTAGTAAAATATCTACTAAATCTGAATTCTCAATCGTCATCTTCTTCATTCCCCTCATCCAAACATAAAACTTTAATATAATGTTTTTTCAGATCACAAGATAAAGAAAATCTTTTGCTAACAACAGAAAAAAAATCTTTATCAAAATTAAATCCATAAAACAAATCTTTAATAATTTTAAAATCTGTAACCTTATTAGATTCCAAATTTCTTACAACAACAATTACTGCTTTTTCTGGTTCCTTAATCATATTGCATAAAATAATACTTATTTCTACATTTAATTTTGGGAAAGTATATTTCATTCTTTCCACATCGGCCAGATTATATATGTTGCAAATAGTATCAATGGCTTCACCAATATTTTCTGTTCTTTTCTTAAGTAAATCATCAATAATGTTTTTAACATTTTTAGACATAACAAATCTTCTCCTATTTCAAAAAAAGTGGAGATGATTTTACTCATCTCCACATAAATTAAGGAAAGGAAAAACGAGAAACGGGAAATTAGAAATTTATAACGAGTTCAGTTTTGAATAATGATTGTTCAACTGGAGCAAGAGATTCGTGATCTTTTGTTTTTGTATAATTGACATCCAATTTCAAATTCTTTTCAATACCATATTCCAGTCCAACTTTATATCCTTTGGAATTTGTCATGCCATTATGAAAATCCGAATCTGTGTAACAATCAAGAACTGAATCCTGCTCAATCTTCCTAATGTTAGAATAGAGTTTCCAATCTTCTTTATCAACCACAGTTAAATTCCCATATTCAATTCCAAGTAAATATGCCTTATCATCGGAGTCAGTATTCTCTATCCAGTTTCCAAGCAATTTTATTTCATTTTCTCCGATTGTTTTTGTAAAAGTGCTTCCAAATTCAATAGCATCATAATCATAAGTATAATTTCCAAGTAAATTGAGACTGTTACTATTTACTGTCCATTTAAGAGGAAGTTTGTTTTTAATGTTATAATAATTAATAAGTCCACCGTAAACATCATAATTAATATCTTGATATTTTCCAGAAATACCAAGCTGGGAAACAACAAGCTTTGGATCATTATCAGCTGCAGTGAATTCATCCAGGTTATATACACCACTATGAAAGTATACCTTGTTGCCTTCCAAAAGAGTATGAACCAGATCAAATCCAAAACCTTCAAATGCCAAATCTTTGTCCCAAATCATATCTGATGCTGAAACAAAATTCTTACCAAATTTTCCACCAGTGAAACTTAGTAATGTTGATTCATCTAAACTGTAGTTATAAGATAAATATGCTTTCTTTAAACGAAAATCTTTTGTTTCCATGTTTCCACTTAGCACTTGAGTTGTGACTCTTGGATCACCATTGGAACTTCCAATTGACGCACCAAGCTCTAAATCAGCTGAAACGTTTTCGATGAATGATAAATCAAGATCAATATAATTTGTAGAATCATCAACAGCAATATAATCCTTCACGTGTTGATAACCTAATGATGCACTGCCAGTCCATTCTGCAGCACTGATGATAGTAGCGAAAAGAATAAATAAAACAAATAAATTTTTCATTAAAATAAATCTCCAATTTTTTTGGTCCAATACTTCCCATTACATACTTTAAGAAAAGAAAGATTGGCACTACATACAACTCTCTTTTTTTATTTATTTTTTAATTTATCAACCCCCTTTTCAAACTTTGGTTGTTGCCCGGAGTAGGATTCGAACCTACATGCCATATTAAATGACTCACAACTTTTATTCGTTGCTGAACGTCTACCACTTCCGCCATCCGAGCATATGAAATTATAAACCAAATTCTCCAGTGTCAACCCAATCAGAAGATATTAAGGTCCACCAATCGACAGCTAAACCTTTGAGTAAATATTGATATGGGAGCCACCCGTATCCACCATCAAACCCCCATTTTGGACCCCAGCTATTTCTTATCAAAAATGCTCCGGTTGTTATTTCTCCGGTAAAATCGTGTTTTATTTGTATGTTATCGTCAAATCCATAAGATCCTATGGCGTGCCCACCTTTTGCAGTTTCATTACTTCCCGGGAATGGAATTTTTCCAGTATATCTTGATTGAACTAAGGAATCATACGTTGTAAACCCAAACATTAAAGGAAGACCCGCAACCAAGCATTTCTTTATATTTGTTAGGATATTTTCTTTTGATAAATTATGTTGATCAATTTTTATATATTTTGTAGCTTTGAAGTTTTGTGCTAGAGAATACACAAACGATGTTGGTTCAATATCATATTTTGAAACATCATACGGCCAATATGATTCTGGAGGTGCACCATATAAACGCAATGCTGCCATAGTAGTTCTAAGAAATGCACCAGTATCGCCAGACCACTTCAATAAATTTCTAGTTACTTTATACAAAAATAACCTAGAAACATCAGTATGTTTACCAAATGCTTTTCTCTCATAATATTCAACTATACTTGCAGCAGCATTAGCCGTACATGATCCAATATTTCCCTGATCTTCAATAGGTGAGCAATATTTTCTAAGATCTACCGAATTTGATAATTCCATATTATTATCATTAATTTTTAATCTATCTAACAAATCGCCAACTGATTGACTTTTTAAACTATAATCTCTATGGTCGGGATAATCAACCAACCAACCAGTAAAAGAAAATTCCATTTTTATTTATCTCCTCTTCAATGGAGTTCACTCCTCCACTTTTGCAAACACGTCTTCATACTTTATAAAAATATATGTTTTTTCATCAACTTTAACCGGATATCCTTTTCCAAATGGAACAAGAATTTTATCTCCCTTATTAATATCTAATGGAATGATATTTCCATCTTTCGTTTTGAACCCTGTTCCAACATCATATACATCAACAATGAGGGTTTTTAGTGGAGTCCCATCTGGAAGAATAATTCCACTCTTTGTTACTGTTTCTTTTGTTAAATCTGGCATCTCAAAAACAACAGAATCATTAAGAATTTTTTTTAACATCAACACTCCTATTTTTTAATTTTAACTGAATCAAAATAATTATGACCCAGAATTTATTTCTGAAATTAAAGTATCTTTTGGAAGAAAACCTATAATGGTTTTAATTACATTTCCATCTTCAGTTATTAATAAAGTTGGAAGGCTCCTAACTGAGAAGCTAGATGCTAGATTAGCTAAGGTATCAACATCAACCGTTAATATATCAAAATTAACTTCATTTGAAATTAATTCCAATGTTTCTTTTAATCTTTTACATGGAGCACACCACGGAGCCCAAAAATCAATTATTTTTTTGCCATTTAAGATTTCATTGTTAAATTCATTTTCTGTTCTAATTTCTTTAATCAAGGTTTCCTCCAAAAAATAATTGTAGAACTTCATTTTTGAGAATAAAAAGTGGGGATAATACACTATCCCCACTTTAGAATTATGGTGTTCCTAGTTGGAATCGAACCAACTTTTCCAATTTTAGAGATTGGAGCCTTGACCGTTAGGCTATAGGAACTTTTATTTTATTAACTGTAATTTTTCTGTAAATTTATCATCGCTAACAAATGCTATTGCAGTTAATTGATTTTCAATATCTGGTTCTAAAAATTTCTCAAATTCAACATCATTTAATTTCAATTTATATTCCCAGTCTTTAATTCTAAGTTCATCTTTAACTTTGACATATATCAAATATTGATTATTCCATTTTCTTGCAATGTCTTCGTGTTTCAATATGAATTCGGCAATAGCATGACCAGCTTGAATGAATCTGTAAACTTCATCCAAGTCTTCTCGTACAAGAACATACATCTTTTCCATTAATATCTAACAACCAAAAACATTTTCAATTGCTTCAGATTTGGTTATTCCTTTTTCTTTCCTTATCGGCTTTGGATGTTCCGCATTATATTTTTCTAATTTTAAATTCCACTCTGTTTTATATTTTTCGATCAAACCCTCATCTGCTTTATTGAATTCACCGGGAATTTCAATATCTTTTCTTTCCATTCCTCTTAATTCACAATATGCAATATGTTTATGTCTATATATCGATCTCATACTGTTTAGACCAGGAACAAAACCTTTATATTTTTTTCTGAGAGATTTGAATGTTTTAATTTCATTTGCTAAAGATTTGAATTCTTCCTTAATTGTTTTGATCACAGGATTTCCCATCGATTCCTCCTAGAATTTTGTCAAATTTAAAAAAATTTTGAAATAAATGAAACAAAGATCTGGGAGGACTCCTGGGAGCCTACCCATATTTAAGATAGTTTAAGATCTACATTGAATTTCCTCCTGAGATTTGGGTGTGAAGCGAGATATGAGTGCTGATTACTGTTGAGCTATCTCGCCAATATCAACTTCTTCTTTGTAGTTGTTCAGCTAGTTTTAAGATCAAATTTCTATTAAAATATATTTATTATTTTCCAATTATTTTGATTTCGAATAATGGTTTTGTTATCACTCGAATTAATCCATCATTTATTAAGTCATTGGGATTTTCAATACCATAATTATAAATTTCATCCCATCCGCAATTCGTACAATGACAACAAAAATTAATACTTAAAATTTCACAAGTATCATCAAAATAAAAAGTATTTATGGTGGCGGTTTCAATTAGTTTATATTTTATTATTTTATCATCTACATCTCTATTGTAAAATTCGCAATTTTCATTTTGGCAACAATATCCTAAAAACCTATATGCTTCAATGCTAAATTTTTCTTGATCAATATCTTTAATATCTACTAATTTAAATTTAGATTTTAAATATTTTTTCATATATGATTAACCTCGAAATATTTTTATTTCAAAAGCAGGTTTAGTTAAATATTCAAATATTTCTTTATCATCCAAAAACTTAGTAAAAAACTTACAATCGTGTTCATCTTCCCAACCACATTCGGAACATCTTAATTTTATAGTAAGTAAAACGGAATATTCATATTCATTATTTACCTTTTCTCTTTTTATTTCTTTAAATTTTAATAATTCACAAAACATTTCTTGTGTGTCATGTATATCGCATAATTCACATTCTAAATTTTCACAACATATTGGTAAGGCATACTTAATCATTTCATTTAGTATTTTTTTATCAATCTCTTTAATATTTTTAAAAACAAACATATTTTTAAACTTCATCTATTAATGACTTTTATTTTGAAAAGTGCATTCGCTGATAAAAGCTCAAATAATTTTCGAATTCCTCTAGCACCTTTATCATTAATATTCCCAATATAAAAACTTTTATTATATATTTGTTCCCAACCACATTCGAGACATACACAATTAAAATTTATGTATAATTCTTCATTATCTTCACACTCATTATCATAAAATTCAAAATCAATTAATTTATAATGAATCATGTCAATATAATCGTAAAATTCACAATAATCATTCATACAACAATATCCAATTTCATCATGAAGAATATGAGAAAATATTTCTTGATCAATATCTTTTATTTTCTTAGGAATTCTCATAATTTTTAAACCTCTAAATATTTCTGAAATTAACGAACAATTGTTTTTATTTTGAATGGTAATTCACGTATTGTCAAAATATCAAATAATTCTTTATTTGCCGAATATTTAGAATCTAAATAAAAATTTTCATTATAATACGTATCATTCCATCCGCAAAAGGAACATTCACATTCTATTGTTAATGTCAAACACTCTTCGATTGGGCCATACAAATATTTAAAATCAATTAAGTTATAATGAATCTCGGCGC
>JALOBK010000002.1:13358-22103 GCA_023228325.1 bacterium | reverse complement strand
GATTTTATTAGCATCTATTGATGCTGTAAATATTTTTTCAATTGAATATTGCTTTAATAAATTCTTCAGAATATCTTCTTTTAAATCTGGGATATTATCTATTAAATCCTTAACAATGAATTCTACATTATACATTTTATTTTTAAGATAATTTCCAAGATACGGTCTAATATTTTCAATAACAGTAAATTCATATAGCTTATTTTTTAATCTATTATTTTCCTCTTCCAGTTTATTATAAAAAGCTTTCATATAATTATTTAAATTTTTGATTAATAATTCTTTAACACTAACTAATTTCATTTTCCCATTGTCATTTAATAATATTTCATAATTTATAGTTTTTGTTATTTCATTCATAACATCTTTAATCAATTCGTCAAAATCACATTTTTTATTTTTATTTACATATATTTCTATTTCTACATAATTCTTCTTTGAATTGTCCAAAGCTGTTGCGGTTCTTTCTGGAAAATATCTATCTTGAAGCATTTTTAATAAACTAGAAAACCCAGTGGCAGGACATCCAAGAATTTTTATACTCCTAGATTTATGATCTATTTTGTATCTTGGTCTATATGTTATTTTTCCCTTACCAGTATTTAATAATTTTTCACATTCCGATTCTTCCATTATAACTATATTTCCTGGACAATATGGTTTTATAATAATATGTTTTTTATCCACTACAATACTTTTTGTTAAACTGATTAAATCATTTATAGTATATCTTGGAATAACACTTCTAATTCCAAATCCTATTCCAATATTCATACTGTCAATCAAAAAACATAATGGTATTGGTGTTGGTAAATATACTGGTTCTTCTTCTATTTCAATCGTATGCCAATCCACGTTATTAATAAATTCAAATATCATTTCTTTATAATAGTTATTCAATCTTGCTTCTGTGTATCTCATAGCTGCAGCTGGTTGGGGTTCTAATTTATTTGATGATCCCCAATTTCCTTGCTTATCAAAAAACCCGGAATTTACCATTTTTGTTAATGTGTTATAAAATGAAACATCACCATGCGGATGGAGTACGAGGCCAGCAGCAACGATTTTTACAGATTTTACCATCTTATCCTTTGCTTCCTTATAACCACCAAGCAAAGCTCTTCGTTCCACTGGCCTCAGACCATCATTTATATCTGGCAATGCTCTAAATTGATTAAGATGAATTCCATACTTTTTATATCTATCAATTATAGATAGCATTCATCACTCCTGTTTTTAAAATAGAACAACTCCTCCTGACATTTCTATTCCATCAAATTGATCAGAACTATTGTTTTCTTTTGTTGGTTCATTCCCGAAAGAAAAATCACCAGACCCTTGGTCTGCCGTCACATTATCTACCTTCTTTGAAGATTGATTTCCTTTTTCTTCTTGTTTCTTTTCATTTCTTTTATTCCAACTGGTATTCCAATAATGATAACATCCCATTGCTGGAAGTATTGTAAAAGTACTTTTTATATAACCAAGAATTGCCATCAGATCACCTTTACTCTTAATCGTGTAATAATGTTTGGTTTCCTGATTGATTGTTTTATTGAGAGTTGTGATTAAAACAACAGGATATCCCTTATTTGATGCAATAAATAATGATGTGAGTGTATTTGCACCATCACTGTTCCATTCTCTTGATGCAACAGGTTTAGAATAATCAACTGTCTGCTTATTGATGAATGAAGACAGCAACAATTCAAGTGTATTACATTCATCTGCTGACAATTTCATTGTCTTTCCCTTTTCGTAGTCAAATACTTTTTGACCTTTGGTATATTTTCCTTTATTTCCCTGTGCACTTTCCAGCTTCATGGCAATTGTGATCAGAGGAGTGTTGGTATCAAAAATATAATCCAACATTAAAACACTTTCATCACCGAATAATCTTGAGTACATTCTTAACCCTCCTTAATATCTTTAATTTTATTTTCAAATTCTCCACTCAATAACATTCGTTTATATGATGGATCTATTAATAAATTTACTAGTTCCGTTCTTGTTTTTTCATCAACTTGTTTTACCTTATATAATCTTCTTGTTTTTTCATCAAATAAACACGGTTTCAATTGATCGTCGTTAAATTCACCAAGACCTTTAAATCTTCTTTTGCTAGCAGTTGGATTTTTTTCCATTAGAGCATCCATCTCTTCCTTTGTCCAACATGGAATGAAATTATCCTTTGTCACCAACCCATATAGGGGAATTTCGGCAACATATAGTATTCCTTTTTCTATAATTTCTGGCAACATTATCATGAAGAAATTCATTAGAAGAACTGCAATATGCTCTCCATCCGGATCAGGATCTGGACATAATATTATTTTAGAATATCTTAAATTTTTCATATTAACATCTGTAGTTTTTGATTTGAATCCCACACCAATGCTTCTAATAATATCATATAATTCTTTATTTTTCAATATGCTGTCTAATTGTTTTTTTGATGATATGTTCATGACCTTGCCCTTCAGTGGGAGAATTGCATGTTTTTTATTGTCTCTAGCATCGATGCATGTGGTTCCAGCAGAATCGCCTTCAATTATTATTAATTCTGAATCTTTAAAGTATTGACAGTCAACCAACTTGGAATCTTTATCTATAATTCCACGAATTCCAGCATTTCCAGAAAGATTTTTTACTGATTGTTTTGACTCTAGCTTGATCCTATATGTTTCAAACTTATCCAATAAAACAGAAAATAATTTTCTTTTATCCAATTCTTTTATAATGCAGTTCTTAAAATTATCATTAACAATTTCTATTATTTTTTCTTTTGGAGTGGTCAATCTTTCTTTTGTCTGAGATGCAAACTTTGTTTCTTCAAGATAAATATTAAAATAACATTTTAAACTAACGAGGCAATCTCTTCTTAAAATATTTTTATTTCCCTTTTTTGAAAATAAAATATCAGCTATTATATTTTCAACAATGGTTATATGTGATCCCAAATTTACTGGAATAAGATTGACACTGGAATATGTTTTAGCTGGTTCATTTCCTTTCTCATAAGTAAATATTAATTCTATTTCTTGATTGCCGCTTTTAAATTTAATTTCAATCGGATCAAATAATGGGTCACTTGCATAATTTTTAAGAAAATGAGTTTTAAGATCTTCCTTTATGATTTTTTCAACACCATCAATATTCAATATCATTTTTTTCCCGCTAAATATACTGCAAACTCCAAGTCTTCTTTCTATCATTTCTGCGTTTATATTTAAGTCTGAAAAATATTTTGAACTTGGGATAAAAGAAACTCTGGTACTAAATGGTTTGTCAATTTTTTTTGGAAGCAATTCAACTTTTTTATCAACCAATAATCCATCTTTAAAATTATAGGTGACATGTGCCATTTTTTTACCATACACTTCTTCTTGAATTTTATATATTTCTATTTCCATATAATCACTGAGAGCGTTAACAGCTGAAAGACCAACACCATGCAAACCGGAACTAATTTTATATGCTTGTTTTTCGAATTTTCCACCAGAGAATGGAATTGTCGATAGTAAAATTGGAATATCTTCGCCTTTTATTTGATCTATTGGCATTCCTCTACCATCATCCAATACAGTATAAAATTTTCTATTAGTATCTACAAACACGCCCAAGCAGGTTCCATTATCATTTATTAATTCATCCATAGAGTTATCTATAACTTCATAGATAAGATGATTTGGGTTGCTAGTATCACCAATGAATAAATCCGGTCTAACTCTAATTGGTTCTAATTTTTCCAAAATCTTTATACTATCTTTATTGTAACTCATAATCAGCTCCCTATTAATTCTGTTAATTTTTCGAGATAGACATCGTGCAACGATTCATCTATCTTTTTATATTTTAAATATTCAACATAAATATTTTTTGATAAATCAATTGTTTTGATTTCATCATTATTTGATTCTTCATTTGGATTTATTAAACAACAATTTATTTTATTTTTTTGACAGAAATTATAAATTTTTTCATCTTTTGTTTTAACTTTTAAACTATCTTCATCTGATTTTTCTTTCAATTTATTATTTATAATTTCAATATCATCAGTTTCACATAAAATATATTTTGGATATAATGTTGGAATGGATTCATAATCATCGGTTTCACTATCATAAATTATATATCTTTTTTCATCTCCACTTTCACCCCAATTTTCTTGAACTACACTTCCAACATAGATTAATTTTGATCTATCATTTCTTAATATTTGTGGTTTATGATAGTGACCCAATATAATAGTTTTAAAATATTCACTAAGATCTTTAAATGCAACCCTATCAATATGAGATAATCCAGAATTTAATACTGCTTCGTTGATACCAAAATGACTAATCAACACTTCAATTTTATTATTTTCTATTTTATCTTTAAGGACATCTAGAAAATTCTTCGACCAGGGGAGCAATAAAATTTTGTTTTCTAGAATTTCACACTCCCCTGGTTCTAATATAACTAAATTCTTATTGTGGTTGTATTTCAGATCAGAAAACAGTGTTATTGGTTTTTCGGTTTTATCACTAACATCGTGATTTCCAGCCAAAATATAAATATTCCAATCATTGAAAAAAGACAAAAATTGTGATAATAAATCTTTAGAAGAAGCATGAGCATAATTTTTATGATGAAATACATCTCCAGCTATTATAAGATTTTTTTGTTCTTTAGGATATCTGGATTTAAAATCCTCAAGAGCATTCCACATATTTGTCATAGTGAAATACTCTTTCCTTGGATATTTTTTACCATCTAAATCAACATATTCGCTATCTTTACCGGACAAATGTAGATCTGCAAAAACAACATATTTCACTAATCATTCTCCTATTTTTTAAATTTACTAAAATCTATAACTTTTCCACCTCCGGGAACTGTTAAACTGGGAACAACCAGATCTGCTTTTTTGCTTAACACCCAAGTTTCAAATTCTTTAGACGGAGTAGCTTCTTTAACAATAGTTTCTCTTCTATATAGAATTGGTCCTGGTGTCATATTATTTGTCAATTCAATAATCATTGCAATATTTGCTATTCTTTCATTTATTTCCGCAACTAAAAAGAAATTAGGATCCGCAGATGCTTGTTCTTTATATTCCTTAAGGGGAATACTAACAATATTTACGAGGTACCCATTATTTATTTCAATTGATCCACCAGTGTCCCTGTAATCCTCATCATTACAAATGACCCAGCCTTCATCTCTAACAAAAAATAATTTCACAAAATCCTCCTATTTAGTTAATGGAATCGTTTATCGGGTAATTAGTACTCAAAATCCACGTATTTAACAAGACTTCTAATTCTTTTGTATCTTGCTTTATTTTTCTTTTACTTTCTATTTCTTTTGCAATTTCGTCCATAATAAATCTCGGTAAAAAACAATATGGAACCTCAACAACTTGCTGTGATTCATTCATTTCAACATCATCATTCATCATCTATTAACTCGCAAATGGGGTTTCATTTTTTGGTTTACGATCACCAGACGAATTATCTCTTTCTCTTTCTTGTTTTAAAAATTCATTAAATAATCCAAATACCACCACATCTTTAAGAACAGCATTTAGAAATGCTTTGAAAATTAAAAGATCCTGTGGAGTGTGTAAAATATATTGTAATCTTCCTTCATTTTCATTTTTTGAAGATATATTGATTGTTGTTTTAGTAATACCATTTGGATCCGTCCATTTTCCTACATTTAACATTGTTATTTCATTACTTGTTGACTTTTCACTTTTGCTTCTGTCGTGATATAAAGCATCAATTCTAGTTGTAGGATCTTTTTCTAAAATATTGAGATCAATTAATAATTTTGCTGCTTCTGTTGGAGACAAAGAAAAATACTTTGAATTTTTATAATCATAGGTATTTGTTCCTCTTTCCACTGGTCGCATTTCTCTGTTTGGGTCTATTGCCGGAGCAATTTCCAAACTTCCATTCTTCTTCCAAAAATTTATCTTTAAAATAAGAACAGATTTTTTTCCATGAAATCTATAAAAATCTTGAATCATACAAACTCCTTTAAGAACATTTAGAATAACCGCAACTCAAACATTCAACACATCCTTCTTGGACTGTTAATGTTTTTTCGTTGCATTTCGGACATATTTGCATCCCATCGGAGGATACAATATTATTTTCTTTAGTAACTGAAAATTTTAATAATTTAGCAATAGCATCCACAACCGATGTTACTAGTATTGGTTTCTTTGAAAATTTATGCCATGTCGCATCATCAGAGGCAATATTTTCCATCTGTGCTATAATTTTATTAACAGGGATATGATAAGATAAGCACAGAGAAACTAATCTTCCTATCGCCTCAGTATAGCAACCTAATTCACTTCCAGATTTCCCAACATTTAAAAATAATTCCAATGGAATATCATCTTTAAAATTCATAGTAATAAAAGCATCATATTTTGGAAATTTCAACTTTTCAGTAAAACCGTGTAATTTATCAGGTCTGGATATATTTTTTAATTTCTTTTCTTCTTTCTTCGGATTAGCATCATTTAATATTCCTTCTCTCTTACAACCAGATCTATATACCGTTATCCCTTTACACCCAGACTTCCATGATAACATATATAATTCTTTAACCTCATCGGCTGTAATGTGATTTCCCAAATTGACAGTTGAAGAAATACTATTATCTATATATTTTTGAATTATTCCCTGTAACTTAACTCTGTCTCTCCAATTAACTTCATATGCTTGTGGGAAACAATGTTTTATATCATTTTCTTCAGTAACAATACCATTATCTTTTGCATATTTTATCGCGTTATGCCATATATCAAATATTTCTTGTTTTCCGGATATATTTGTTTTTCTGGTATAAGTTCTCATAAAAACAGGTTCTATTCCGGAACTGCAATTGGAGTATATCATCTTATTATTTTTTTCATCATATATTCCACCACCAATGATTGATAATGTCCCAGTGGGAGCAATTGTATTCACAGTGACGTTGGCAATGCTTTTATCCTTTGGAATATCAAAATCATCAAAGAATTTACAACTATAATATTTTTTAGAATCAAAATCTTTAATTGCTATACCATGTTCTGCTGATAAATTTTGTGAAGCTAAATATGATGAGGTTCTAAATGTTTCAAATAATTTTTTAGTAAATGCAATTGTTTCTTCATCAGTGTTATATCCCAATTTTAATAATCCCAAAATATCTGCAAGTGCTGATATTCCTAGACCAATACGCCTAAAATCTATTGCTTTTTGTTTTATTTCTGGTAAGGCAAATAAATCATTTTTCAATTCATAATCTGTTACTGAATTTAAAATTAATACACCACATCTTATTGCACTTTTAAAACTATCAAAATCAAAAGATCCATCTTTATAAAATTTATCAAGCATTACTGAACCTAGACAACAGCGTTCTTTCCTAGAGAGAGTAAGCTCCCCACACTGAGGGGTGTATACAGAATAATACTTATAATTTCCATTTTTCTTTTCAAATTTTTCTAGTACAATTCCGATATTATGATTATCATCAACAGTAATATTATAAACATCTTCATATCCATCAAATTCAACTGATACAACTTTATGGTTTAAATTAGAAATAACTTCATCTTTTATAGCAGACCATGTAAACTTACCCGAAGCCCAATTGTGAATTCCTTCTGGTAAAAATTCCCTTTTTAACTTTTTGATCAATCCTTCATAACTATAATAATTTCTATCGTATTGTTTTTCAAACTTTATTTCATAGTGTTTACTCCACTCATCCATGCTTGGTAATTTATCCAATTCTATTGCATAATCTACAAATTCATTATATATAGTTGAAAATTTTTCTGCTGACTTTTTGGCTGCATGTCTTTGGTATATTTTTGAAAAATATCTACATGAACATGTTAAGGAACAAAAACATCTTTCCCTCTGATGATATGTAACAATAAACTCTTTTCCACATTCTTCACATATTTTGATACAATAACATTTTCCAGCATCGGTATCATAAAATAATTTTAAATCACTATTATCTTTATTTTTAATATAATCCCGATATGATAATAATGAATAATATCCTTTTTTTGACCATTCTTTTTTATATCCAAAAATTTCATAGTTTAATTCATCTATTAAATCATATGTCTTATAAATTTCACTATTTTTGCAGTAATCATTGTCTCTTGCAAATTTCTTCCATTCTCTCTTAGTAATTGGCCCACCATATTTAAATAAACACTGTTTTATTTGATTTTTATGTTCATCTATAGTTACATTGATTGCTCTTCCATTTTTTATTCCTCCGGTGCTATCAGACATTTTTTTCCTATATTCATTTTTTACATTCTCATCCGCTTCACTCCACCAAACCTGCATTGGATTATTCTTCGTTATATGATAGCTATTGTGATCAGACCACCTCATCAATTTTAGATTTAAAATATCATTATTCCTAGAATTTTCATCTATATGATGAACTACCATTTTTTCTTTACCTAAAAAAATATCATTATCTAATTTATTATAGAATTGATAAATATACCTATGCTCAAAAGTAGAGTATTTTTCAGAATTTATTTTATTCACAATCCAATATGATTTTTTATCCAAAATAGATTTACACGAAATAAATAAACTATGACCAAATTTCAAATCTTTAGCTTCGATTTCGTCAAAATCCCTAGTAATAAATTTGTGATTCTCAGTGCATCTAATAGATGATCCATCATCTAAGGTAACCTTTAATATTTTTTTATTT
>JALOBK010000002.1:0-13348 GCA_023228325.1 bacterium | reverse complement strand
CCAGTAAGTCTTGGATTCCTCCCCATTTTAATTTCAACACACCCGGTCTCTTTATTCAAAGAATATACAGGAACATCTCTATTTTCTTCTGATAGTTGTTTTATATTAACAGATCCTCTACCATCGGCAACAGATATTAAAGTATCACCAGTTAAACATGGATTTACTCCTTCTGGTGTGCTCTCTTCATGAAAACAACCAGGATTATAGTCTATCATTCTATCTTTAAATATAACACCAGGCTCCGCCCAATCCCATGCATTCTTACAAATTAAATCAAAAATCTCTTTCGCTTTACATTCTTTAACCACAGAAATCTTATCATTTTTAAATGTTAATTCCCACTTGCTGTCCTCTTCAACTGCCCTCATAAATTTATCTGTAATCATCACGCTTATATTGGCACCACTTATATATTTTTCATCTTTAGTTTTTGATTTAATAAAATCTATAACATCTGGATGTGTGCAATCCAAAAATATAATAGTGGCTCCTCTTCTTCCAGCATGCCCTATTGTATTTGTTATTTCAGAATATAAATTGGCAAACGGAACCACTCCTGCGGTTGTTCTCGCAGCATTATTAACCGGGCATCCACTTGGTCTTAAGTTATTCAAATTCATCCCATTTCCATATCCATATTTCAAAACATGAGCGTGAAGATATGCAAACTCCATAATAGATTCCATACTATCTTCTGGTCCACCACTGTAAAGACAGTTACTCAATGTTAAATTTAATTTTTCGCCTTTCTTTCTTGCATAATATATTCTCAGTATACCATGCAATATCCTTCCACCTGGAATAAATTTAAATCCTTTTAAAGCATTAAATATTTCTTCTTTAGAAATATATTTTGTTTCTAGTTCTTCTGATAATATTTCCCATGCATCTTGTGGTGTTAGAATTATATCATCATTTATTAGACCGTATTTTGTAGCCCATGTTTTTGCAGCAAACTCATCATTATTATAAAATTTCAATACTTTCTTAAAATCTTTATGAGTCATAATATTTTCACTCACAAACCCTCCAAATTCTAGGTATTTATAGTTGTTCACCACAAATACAAATCAGTTTTAGGTTTGTTAGGAAAAAAATAATTTACTTTTTATTGGGCAGTTGTTTCTGCTTCATTTGTTTTTTCCATTAAACTTTTCATTGTTTTATTAAATTGTAAATTAAGATACTCGTTTATTTTTTCAAAATCACTAAACCATTCAAATTTCCTAAAAGTTTGAAGATAATATAATTTTGCTATAATAAAAGAATCCATGACCATCATTTGCCTTAAATAATCTATATTTATATTGTAAAATCCACGTTCTAAATCTAAGTCGTATTTATCACACAGTCCAACCGCAAAAGCATAATCTCTAAAATGAGCATTTAACTTTAACTCAAAACTATTGTTACAACCTATTTCACTCAATTCCTGGGATTTAATTCTATTTCTCTCCAATGAAAAATTTAACATGTTATAGACGTAATAATAACCATTTACTGTAATTTTATTTGTATTTGATAAATCTATTGATTTATTTTTAATTTTATCAATAAATTTATTTAACAAATCTCTTTCTGTTTCTTCATTGCTTTTTGTGAATAAATATGAAAATATTTTCATATCTTCTGAAATTTTTAAGATGGATATTCCAGATATTTCTTGATAAATAAAAGGTAGGAATTTATCTTCTTTCTCTTCACACAATTTATCAATTAGAATTCTAATATTTTCGTTGTTATCTTTAAAATAAGATCTTATGATTTTTTCGGATGGAGTGGTATATAAATGAATAAATAATGTTTGTTTTAGTTTCACAATATGTATCACCTCCAAAAAACAGTTGAATAAAAAAGGGTTAGTCAATAATAACTAACCCTTTCAGTATTAATGCAATTTAAATTCAGAAAGCGGAATCGCTTTCTTTTTTACTACATCTTCAGCTTCAACTTTTTCAGGTTCAGTTTTAACTTCACCTGACTCAATTTTTGGTTTTTTGTTTTTCAAAGTTTCTGATCCGAGAGATACATTAACTTCTTTTTTTGACTCTGTTTTTGGAGCTTTTTTTACATCCCCATCCATAATTTGAAGTGGGGTAATATTTTTGTCAGTAATTCTAGCAGCTCTTACTTTCTTTGTCAAATCAAGAATATCCTTTCTTAATAAAAGGCAGTTTTTGCATATCTCGTTTATGGTGACCCTGGCTGCAAGACCGTCTGATCTTTCACCAGTTTCCATAAATTTATCACGTTTCTTTGAAAAAACGTCAACCAACTCTTTGAGTTGTTTAACCCTATCCATCTATTTCCTCCTGGATAGATTGTTTAGATTTGCCTTCGGACCACCTGGAACTTCAAACCGGTCTTTTCTCCGGCTTCTTCCCCAGTGGAATCGTTTTTGTTCATGTTAACTTTCGCAAAATACGGGCTCATGGACACGTCGTACCCTTTTGGAGCCATCATTCCCCTGGCAATCGCAACTGCCTTGACTGCCTGATTCACAGCACCAGCACCAATCGCAAGCAATCTGCAATCAGCCCGTTTATCAAGCATACTTGAAATCGAACCGGCAAGGCTCTGCGGTTTTGTTGCCGCTGCTACCTTCAGAATAGTGTCGCCATCATCGTCTCTCTCTTCTATTGCAGGGACGATAACTCTTTCTTTGTTGATGATGTCTGTTCTTTCATTTTCTCCGGTAGGCATTACAATCCTCCTAGTTTGTTTGATTTATTGTGAAAAAAACCAGCTTTGTAGTGTGAAAATAAAAATTCCATGATTTTAAGCCAGCTTTAACCACAAAAAATCGTATTCAACTAATAAATATATGTAGTTATTGGAAATTAAAAAAGTGATGAGAAAGAAGGCGGAGATATGTGCAATCTCCGCCAAATATGAAAAAAATATGAATTAATAAATTTAAATTATGTTACAGATACTAATATGCCTCCGCAAAAACACATATTGGTACCGCACACAGAAACCAAGCAATTTAGTCCATTACTGCCTTCGGAGTTAAATACTTTTGCTCTGATTTTTCCACCCGCTCCAGCAGCATAAAAATCATAACCATCTATTGGAGCACACCCAACAATACCAAAACTTCCACTTCCGGTTGAACAAGCAAGAACAGCATAATTGACAGCCCTTGCTTTTATGGCACAAGTGCCTGTGCCGCCAACACCGCATTCCGCGACAGCACAAATAGTGTTATTTGCAGCATATGCATATATTGCTGTCAGTCCATTTACTTGAGAACATATTCCCATGCATTTCGCACATACAGACAATGCCTGAGCTTCAGCATGGACAAATACTGCGTTTGATCCGGACATATCCCCATGATCGCACACACAAAAAACAGCAGCATTGCTATTATCCGCTTGTACATATAATGAGTTTGTTGTTGTTGAGAAAGAACATAAAGAATATGATGACGTATCATCCCTGAAACAACCAGTAACAGCTGCATTATTCCATTGCGATCCATTCCATACTATTGTATGTCCAGCTTCTAACGATGGAACCCCACCAACTGGAAAACCACAATTATTTATCCACACATCTCCAACACAACACAATGCAGGAACGGTTACAGCATATGGATCTGCCCATGATATACTAGATCCAGAACATGATGAAACTAATATACATCCATTATTGGATGGAATAGAACCCGGGCCATCACACAAATCCGTGAAATATACATTCCCAACTGCAGCTGGTGGGGCAGGACACCAACCATGAGATCCAGGACCATATAGATCGGTTTTATATTTCAGTATACATCCATCTACCAAACCAGTGGAATTCACATCACCAGCATATTGTAATTTTTCCAGAACAGTAAGAGTATCTACCCATACACCACTTGTACAGTTATATGTTAGAAAAGCCCCGTTGTCTGGACAACAAAATGATACATCACATAGAGTAGATAAGTATTGAGAACCACCAGTGGGAGCAGAAACAAATTCAAGAGCGACTCCTGCGCCATCAACTTTAAGCCAACAGTCAGCACAATATGCTGCAGGTGTATCTGTTAATTGTATAAATTGTGTTGCACCACCAGCACCACCAATGCAAGCGTTTAATGTTTGAAGATTTACAGCATCCCCAGAACTCACAGGATTCGCTAGGTCAGTGAGTTTGTTATTATCCCAACTTATATCACAGCAAGGAGTTATACTTCCGTCTATGGCTATAAATGCACCAGAAACATACCAACAACAATTGTGAACATTTTGCCAATCACAAAATTCTAAATGATAGAATTGATTTAATGAAGGATTCCCACCTTGTAACCCAGGAAGATTATTATGGCTTCCAAAATCTATGGACGGTCTTTCTGGCGGATTAGAATCTATTGAAACGAAGTTTCCACTCCCATCAATAGTCACCTTGGCTAATATTAAATGCCATTCCGGATCTTAACTTGCAACGGGTATAACATCAACTTTGGCAATCTTATAATCTTCTATTTTGGTTTCAATGTATTTATAAACCATTACAACCCAATTATCACCAACAACCCATGATCCTGTTGTTTCAGAAATAGGTAATAAGAAGGTAGGATTCCATCTCAGTGTCACATTATCCTTAAGAGCGACTCCTTGAGTGATTTGAAGCGTGGTTGGATCTGATATAGTTACAACCAATCCGGACGCAATACCTCTTCCATCGAATGATAATAAGTATGAAATCTTATTAACATTGGAAGACTTATAACTGCTATAAGGATCAACCGCCCTTGTCTGCAATGCATTCCAATTTATCATTTTCAATCCTCCAAAATTATTTTCTCAAAAGATGTTTATTTAATTTACCAAGTAAAATATCTTTATAAAACATTTCACCCGGACAATCTTTGAATTCTTTATCAAGCTCAGAATGTAAAAATATATTAGACTGTGGAATTCTAAACCAAAACATTAAAGGAGCAAGAACTCTATATGTTAAAACCTCATATAATCTAGGTCTAGCCATATCCACATTATAATTACCAAACATGCAAATATGTATTGATTTATTATTAAATTTCATTGACGAATAATATTCAACTGGACTGCTGAGAGGATGCATCATAATCGGATAATAATCTCCACCCATATTTTCTAAAACATAATGATATGGAACATCATTCAATCCTTTAATAGTTATTGCATCCCTTTTAAGAAATGATATCTGAAACTTATTTCTTTGATCTATTCTCAGCGCTTGATCATCTCTAGATAAACATTGAGTCCCATGCAACACAATATATCTGGGGCGCATTTTAAATGGTTGTATTTTTCTAAATATAAGTGGTAATATATTCATCTAATTATCCGTAAACAATCGTAAGGTTAGGAACTTTAGTATCCAATATTTCGATAACCTCTCTTTTTTCTGTCATACCCTCATCCTTTATACCAGCATTAATTGGTATCTCACCATATGGCGTTGTCAAGTTCTGGAACTTGGTTCTAATATTTCCAAGCAGTATTTTTATATCCGCTAAACAAAATTTTAAGAAATATTTTTCCATATGTCCATCAATGGTATAAAGATCAGATGGGTGAACACGTTCATATATTATTGCACTAGTTGTAGGAATTGCTCCAGAAACACGAATAATATTTGGATGTATAAATTCAAAAGAAAAAGTGTAATACCCAAATCTATACATCAATCCGGCTTCCTCGATACTTTCAACATATGGAACAGATTGCTCAAAATTTAAAATCCCAATATATGGATGTTTTTGAACAACCACATCGTGAGATGGTATTATTTCAAGAACAGAAAGAACTGAATTTCCCTCTGGATCTCTAAAATAATAATTATACGGAACCATTGCGTGATTTGTAAGATCGGTGAAATTATATCCAATTATTCTTTTATCCGGCCAATATGAACTAAATTCCGGTATAGTAAAATCAATTAGATACTCCCAAATTTTATCATCTGTCAATTCGATTTTATTAAATGGAAGCGCAAGAGTATTTTTTATATAACGCAATGTCTTTTGTTTTGATAACATAACTTTTACACCTCACAGAGATTTGTACATATATTTTCCAATTTCTCATTGTCATGATAATTATCCATTATTTCTAATAATTCATCATATTTTAATTTATTATTGAAATTTATAGCATCTTTAGTTTTTTCTATTATCCCTTTTTTAAATTCCCATGTCAAATTAATATTGCTATTTTTTATATCGTTTTTGAAATATTTATACATTATTTCAAAATCCATTAAAAATATATTATTTTTCCATCTAGTTTGTAATCCACTATCAATATCATTAAACTCTGATATTTTTTTAATCACACTAATATTTTTTATATTTTTTACTTCTATTTGGGTTTGTTCACCACACATTACTTTTTTTCTATGTTCTTCAAAATCAATACCAACGTCTTTTAATTTTAAAAACATATCATAAATTGTTTTCCATCCACATCTTTTCCAAACACTGGATATGTTGTCACCTCTACATCCACCAAGAGTAAATATATCATTAAACCAATTATTTTGAGATATATCAGATATTGGTTTATCAAGCAATGCACTCAATATCATTTTTGAAGACAAAAAAATAGAATCCTTATTTGTTTTAAAATATTGAAAAACATTTGTTCCTAATTTCGTTGCCTGATACATATCGTGATCCGTTGTAAATAAAAGATTCATAATTCCTTTATCTTCTAATAAATTTGGATTTTCCTTGAGCACAAAATATGGCACAAAATCAGAATCAATATCTTTTGATAAAATAGTTTTCACATTCTTTAAATTTCCAGCAATTTCATTTAAAAGTCTTTTTTGAAATTTTAAAACAGACTTTCCACTTTCAAATTTAACGATGGGAAGGTTGCTTTTAGTAATGAGTCTATTTTCTTTATATGTTTTATCAATATGCCTATGATAAAGTGATGCACCCTCATCCCAATAAAAAATAAAGAATGATTTGATATTTTTACTATCAAACCATTCTCTAGTTCTCGAAATGAACATCAACACATCATATACTACAGGCATTGATTTTTCTTTATATTTTGCTAGCTGATACATATTTAAAATAACGTCATCATAAAATTGTGCCTTTAAACAATTCTGTAAATCTAAAAAAATATACACAGAATGCACATTGGTATCATAATATTTTTCGTATTCTTTAATAAAATTTTCTGTAATATTATATTTAAGATAATAATTGAAAAAATTATATCTCATTCTAAATTATAGTCCCCTTGATATACACGGATGTGTCTATACCCTTTAAGTTCGTATTTAATTTCATTATAGAAATCCTTTTCCCCTCTATTTCTTTGTAATATAACTTAGTATCAATGATGCCATCAAACTTTGTTTGAAATGGGATAACACTAAATGTTATCTGTAATTTTTTATCAGTGACGCAATCCAAATCATTTATAATTGTGGCTCGATCTGTTTTTTCACTAGATACCAAATGAATTCCACATTTTTTATTTTCAATATTGAAATCTAAATTCATAGAATTGAAATTATGAGATATAGTATTTATTCTATCCAAAATTGTCGAGCTAAGAATAACACTCAAAATTTCATCTTTATCTTCTTCAATTATTAATTTTCTTTTAATCTCATCAATACTCAAATATTGATTATTAATAAATTCAGGAGATGCTTGTCTTAGAGTTATTTCACTACTGGTATCACTAATTTTAACATTATTATCAGCGCAAGATACTGAAATTGAATCATCACCATTAAAAGATTTTTCAAACATTTTTAATAGCGGCAATTTACTCTTAATTGAAACTAATCTTAAATCCAACGGTTCCGGAAAAACACTTGAAAGATTTCCGTATACTATCGTTGATTTATCACTAGATAGTTGGGACAGTTCATTATTTCTAATATCTATGTCCGTAAATAAATTTGTTATAGAGTCAATATAACTTAAAAAAACCCTATAATTGGATAGATTTACTTTCATTTCCTTCTCCTCTTCTTTTTAGGAATGACATAAAAAAATAATTTATTCATAAAATCAGATGAATAAATATTAACAGAAAAATCTTTATAAAAAACAAGTTCTCTGTCAGAATTGGTAACTTCCATTATAACCAGATTTTCCCAAGAATTAAAATACTTTAAATTTATTTTATGATACCCACATATAGATACTAGAGTTGATAATACTTTGAAGGTGGTGATATCGTTTAAGATTACATATAACTTTTTACCAATATTAAAGAAATAAACCATGTTTCCTTCTAGACATGTTTTGTCTAAGAATTCTTTTAATTCCAAAGTATCCTTAAATTTTTTCAAGTATAATTCATTTTTCTTATACAGCCTAGAAGTAAAAAATACATTTAGCTTTTTGGATAATTCCTCATCCAAAGAAAAAAATGTTACAGTTTCCAATTTCATATAAACTCCATTTTCATTTCAAATTTAATATAACTTTGTCAACCTTATTTTTTTGTCCAAAATCTTTTCCATTTTTGTTGTACCAAATTTGCATAACATTACTCACATTTTTAAATTTAAGCAAATTCTGTTTGTAAAAATTCAGATGAACATCGTCATCTGATAAAATTATTATCTTGTTAAAATGTGCAATGCACTTCTCAATCATTGTAAATTTAATAGCTCTACTGAATAATTTTCCCGATGCCATAGTATATAAATCAAATTTATCCTCGTGATGATAACAATTAAGAATATCAAATACACCCTCGGATATAACCAGATTAATATTATCTTTTTCCTCTTTTAAATTATCTATCATAAAAAAATCATTCATTATATCACCAAATTTCCATATATAATATCTAAAATCCGAGCTAGTATCTGTATTCCTCAATATCATTAAACTTTTATTATATGTCAAAAACCCAACAAATTTATCTTGAAAATAGTTAAATAACTTTCTTTTATTTATCTTAATATTATTCGCCAATGCAAATTCTTTAATATCATATATTATGTTTTCATTCAACATATCAAAAATTTTATTAGATGCAAATCTGTCTTGCAGATATTTAAATTTGATATCAAACATTTCTGGATTCTGTTTTGGAATCAATAATTCTTTTTTAAAATTTCTGTGTATATATGTTTCATCAACATTTGAATTTAAATCTTTTAGATTTTCTTTATTAATTATGCTGGTTAATCTTTTTCTAACCCCTGTTATATCAAATATTAATTTTTCTATTCTCCCACTTTCTTCACATCTAACACACCTAAAAACTGGTTTAACTTTTGAAACATATAAATGCGCTTTTGATTTGTGCTTCTTAGAATCTCCACAATAAAAACACCTAGCTATAAAATGATTTTGTTTATCCTGAACAATATTTAAATTGTTATTAAATATATCCAGAACTTCCTTAGTGTATATCATGTTTTTAAATCCTTCAATGCTTCTATTGATTCATAAATAAAAGCCATATAATGCATAGCCTGAGAAGAAACCATATTTAAATTATTGCAATATTTATTTGATAGGACTTTACATACCGGGTATATTTTGTTATTATAAAATATATTTTCATAAATATTAACGTAATTAATATCTTTTCTCATTAATAGTTCCTGGAGTTTATTAATTGACTGTTGACATCTGGGATCTTTTTCCATATATGTTTTGAAAATATCGGATGTCAAACTATATATTGTAGTTTCAATTGGAATTAAATCTCCAATAGATGGTAATTTAAGCTTAGAATCACTGGTGTATGACTGAAGTGTATTTAATATTTTTCTAATATCTGGCATGAATAATTTAATAACCCTAATAACTTCTGTATCTTGATATTCAATCTTTTCAGATTTTAATATGTCAAAACATAAAGAAACAATTAAATCGTCCATCAATGGTTTAAATTCAAACATCTGAAATCTAGAAATAATTGCATCATGAAAATTAGTGACAGTGTTTGTTGTTAAAATATATCTTCCCACGTTTGTATAGTGTTCTATTAAATGTCTAAATGATTTTTGTGCATCCAGTGTAAGATTATCTGACTCATCTATAAAAATTATTTTTATTTTATCTAATCCAAATGGAGGGCTAGATAAAAAATTAGGAATCTCTTCTCTCATCAAAGAGATTCCCCTATTTGCTGAACCATTAATTATCATTGCATTATCTTTTTCTTCTAAAATATTGTCTAATAAAATTCTAGCAAGACAAGTTTTTCCTGTTCCTGGGGGACCATAAAATAATAAATTTGGAATCATTTTATTATTCAAACATTGCAGAGCCATATTTTTAGTACGCTCATCTAAAACTAATTTATCGACGGCATTTACCCTATATTTTTCGACCCATAAATTAGTTTCAAAAAAATTGCTCATTCAATTACTCCCTCTTTATTTTCTTCTTTACTCTCAGAAATATCTTCATTTTTAGTTTCTTCTGTTTCTTTTGGTTCTTCTTCTTTTGGAATATATTTTTCAATACATTTAAGTGGACTTTCACAATATGTGGAATACCAATCAGTGAATGACACTTGAATAATAGAATAAAATATATATGGTTTCATTACATCTTTTCCCATCTGTGTTTCAGCATCCTGGAGATATTTAACAGCAAGAGAATTATATGATGCCAAAACGTTTATTAATTGTCCTTCATCAATTTCGTTTTTAATAAAACATTTTTCAACTAACTCATTTAAAATAAAAAACATTTTGATAATATATGTATCTGCTGTTTCTTCTATGTTGTCTGAAATTTTTTCATCTTCACTGAAAAAATATTTCCTTTTCATTTCCAATAATAGACTAAGATCAGCAATAAAATGATTTAAATTCAACAAGAAAAATGGATTTCTTTTGCTAATATTGCTGATATACATTTTCTTGAATTCTTTCCATTCTTCTCTAGCATCAAACTCAGTATCAGAATTTCTAATACACTTAATTAATTTCTGAATTTGTTCATCAAAAAAAGATAATTTTCTTCCTTTAAATTTCTTAAGATTTAGAAGACTATCCATTTCGTTTAGCATTCAGAACCTCCTCAAGTTTTTTAACCATTTTATCTTTCTCATTGCTATATTCTTCTTCAAGATGTTTTTCATCCAACATATGTTTTTCAAAATAATCATTTTCAAGTTTTATAAATCCGAATACTTCCAATCTATGTTTAGTTTCATCCTCAACCTTAAATGGAATTAAATCGACACTATGAATCCAAATATGATCAGCTTCTTTGAACGAAGATAAATTTGTTATTCTGTGTAAAATTGCTTTTGAAATAATTTCTTCTGTTGCAACATCTGGATCTATAATCTGATTACCCATAATATCAGTGCACCCAAGTGTAATTACTGAATTTCCTTTTTTATATTTAAAAAAAGAATCTGGCGTATAATCAACCTTTATAGTTTTTTCTTTATTCATTTCTTCATCAAGAATAGATATCATTTTTCTAATATCTTTAATAACATATCTTCCGCTCTTTTCTTTTGTAAACATCCATACACCTCCGTTTATATTTTGTTCTTTTGAAATGCAATTGTTATTTTTTTGAGAAAAAAAAGATCTAGGATAACCTAGATCTTTTTCTCCTGATGTTTATATAGCCAGCGCTTGTAAATTAAATACGCGGCTATTTCATCATGCTGTTTTTTGGTGGCATATTTGTTATATCGTTTTGAAATATTGGTGGTATAAGCCTCACTCACAATATCATATTTTTTCTTTGTGATACTGAGATAATTCAATATCAAAAGATAAATACAATTCATGAATGTGTCTCCACCAGAATATCTTCCAAAAACGACATTATTATAGGAATCAATATACTTTATTATATTTCGCGTTTCAATAGCTTCCGATTTTCCATTGATAGCAAAATATAATCCAGTTATTCTTGATCCTAAATCTAATGCCACCGTTCCCTCATTCTTTATTACATTTGAATTTGACGGCTTATATATTTTTGTTTTGTTAGTTGTGTTTAAATATACCGTCTTTTTCAAATTGTTAAGAATGTTAATGAATAGATTAACATACTCATGATACGCGGAATTGGTCATATATCTGGGGTCTAGCTCTAAATAAACAACAGATTCTTTTTCAATATCTTTAAAAAAGATATTGAAATGAATTCTTTTTCCGTTATCTATCAAATACTTCCCAGATAACTGACACATCTTTCCCCCTATCCAGTTCTTAAAATGTTAATTTAAGAACCGAGTCTATGATATTCTTATACTCTTTTCTCCCGCACCTGCACTTAAAGACAATTATGTCTTTTATCAACTCCCCACTCGATTCAAGACCGCATGATTGACATTTTCCCATTATACCGGAAAGTATCAACATTTTAGCATCTGAATTTTCGATCTGTGATTTTAGAGATGTTATCTCCTCATTAATTTTGGTATAACTTTTTTGAAGAACATCTCTTTCACATTTCAGTTTTAGTCCAAGCTCAACTGCATCATCCAGTCGTTGTAAAATTCTCAATTTCTCTTTTTCGAGTTTGTCAACAAGTCGCCTTGTTTCAATCACCTCCTCTTTCAACAATTTGTTATTTCGAATCAGCTTTTCATTTCCTGATTCTTCTGATGGCAATGATTCTTCTTTTTTCTTTTCTTTCACTTCTTTAAGAGTGAATTTCTCATTTTCTTTTTTTAAAGAACCATCACGATCCATCTGCAATTTCAATGCTTTTTTTGAAGTTGTGAATATGAGATCACTGAAGACGGTTGCTGATAAATCTTCTCTCAATCTCTTCTTGAAGTAAGAAAGAGTGCTGGCTGGAAGAGAATCCACCAGAACTATATAATTGTTTCTTTTCGCGTTTGTGTTTACTTTTTCCTTAAATGAATTGTAATCATTCCTCATTGTTTCTCCTCCATTCATTGATAATTCATGATAGTATTGCTGAATCTAAAAATTCACCACCTTCCGTTGAAATTTCTTCTTCTTTTTCTTTTATATGTTCTTCGTAAATATGAGATTGAACTTCCACACTTACTTTATCAATCTCAATATCCAAACCATCACACTGAATTCCTTTTGTTTCTACTCTGTCTAGAACTGGATCAAACATACCCCCTATTCTATTGATGACGAATTCGTCTGGAAGCCCAATGGTTGTACCACACGCAGATTTAAAATAGTAGTAATTTTTCAGACAATTAATATTCTTACAGAAAAGAATCTTAATTTGTCTACAGCCTCTAGCAAAATCATGCATTGAAACCGAACCAACTATTTTGCCGTTAGATATGAACAGCAAAGTTTTTGGTTCAACAAATACAACACCTACCTTCAATCGCATTTTACCTCCGCAGTAAATTTCACAATCTCCCAAAATTCACCCACCCCCGACCAATCAGCC